>JANPNU010000252.1:0-1615 GCA_031427615.1 Burkholderiales bacterium | reverse complement strand
AAATCTTCACGCCCTCGGCGCGATTACTGACATCGAGTAGCTCCATCAATTGCGTCTTGTGATCGAATACATTGAAGAGTTTCCTGATGCTGGCCATGTTCATGGAAATATCGCTCACGCCCAGCAGATTGCGTTCCCCCGACACCACGACTCCGGAGGAATCTGAGCCCTGGCCACGCGCATCCACCATTGCCGACATCAGCGTGGAAATATCGCGATGCAGCTGCGAGAGCTCGCTTTTTACTTTTTCGCGAAGCTGGTCGAATTCGTAACCGGCGTAATGCTGGTTGATGTAATTGGCCGCCTCGGTCAACTGTGATGGCGAGTAGGGTTTTTCGGTGACGAGCACGCGATTCTGCACATCGCCGTCGGTGGCAACAAGGATCAGCAGCACGCGCTTTTCGGAAAGCTGCATGAACTCCACGTGCTTCAAGCCGATGCCTCGCCGCTGCGGCGTGACAACGATGCCCGCGAAGTGGGTCAGGTCGGACAGTAACTGGGAGGCTGACGCCACGACGTGGCGTGCGTCGTCAGGGCGGATATTGCTTTCGAGGTGCTGACGCTCCAGCAGTTCGAGAGGCTGTATGGTGAGCAGCGTATCGACAAATAGCCGATAGCCTTTCGGCGTCGGGATACGTCCGGCAGACGTATGCGGGCTGGCGATGTAGCCCATTTCTTCCAGGTCTGCCATCGCGTTGCGGATCGATGCTGGTGAGAGTTCCATGCCTGAAAATTTCGACAGCGCACGCGAGCCGACCGGCTGGCCATCGGCAATGTAGCGTTCCACGAGGAATTTCAGCAGGGTTTGGGCACGTTCAGACAGCATGCAGCAATTGTAGGCAAAAGCGGGCGGGTTGTGTGGATCAACTGGTAACAACTATTCGCGAACTTCTTCCGCTGCCCATCCTGTGATTTAATCGCCACAATGAAATCCGCGTTTAAGACTGTTGCGATTGTTGGTAAGCCCGATGGCGTAGGCGTGCGTGAGCCGCTGAACCAATTGATCGCGTTATTGCAAAGTCGCGACATCGTAGTGCGACTGGACGCGCATACCGCCGGTTTTGCCGATGCCAAACCGGATGCCGTGATGCCACGCGAGCCGCTGGATCAATTACTCAGCGGTGCGGATCTTGCCATTGCTGTCGGCGGCGACGGCACCTTGCTATCGCTGGCGCGTTCGGTCGTGGCGCACCATGTGCCGCTGGTTGGAGTAAATCTTGGTCATCTCGGGTTTCTCACCGATATTCCCGCCGACTCGCTGGTGCCGATGATCACTGCCATGCTGGACGGCGAATACAAGGAGGAGCTGCGTTTCTTGCTCGATGCGGAAATACGTCGCGGCGACCAAACCATTTTCAAATCTGTAGCTTTCAACGACGTTGTGTTCAGTCGGGGCGCGATGGGAACCATGATCGAGTTCGCCGTGGAAGTTAATGGTGAATTTATCTACTCATTACGTGCTGACGGCATTATCGTCAATACACCCACCGGATCGACAGCGTATGCGTTGTCCAGTGGTGGGCCTATTCTGCAACCTGGCCTGCCGGTAATCTCGCTGGTGCCGATTTCGCCGCATACCTTGTCCAATCGGCCGATTGCAATTTCAAACGAATCG
>JANPNU010000251.1:0-9286 GCA_031427615.1 Burkholderiales bacterium | reverse complement strand
ATTCCCCGCCGCTTGCGGCGTCATGATCGGGTGGGCAGGCTTCATCTGCCCACCGTTTCAGTTCTTACAAGCAATTCCCGCGTGGGCAGTTAAAGCCTGCCCACCCAAGATGATCATCTTGTCGATCAATACCTCGCGGCTTGCCGCGAGGTTGGTTAATCCTAGAAACCGCAGTTGACCGCTAGAAACTGTCTGGAACACCACGTGTTCATTGGTGTTTGGTGGATTCAAGACGTTCATCTTTTGGGTGAGAGCGCGACGGGTGCGATGGTACGTTTTTGCGACTCCCTGGCGGTGTTGCTCCTGCTTGCAACGTGGAGGTTGCCGCGTCGCTGTTGCCAAATGAGGCCTGGCCAGAAAGCCGCAAAAACGCACACTCACACCCGTCCAACTGCCGTTTCTAGGTTAATAAGTCCGGCTGTGAAAAAGCCTCACTGCAACGGGTCGCGCGCTGCACCGCCTCGGCCGAGGTGGTGGTCAACCGAATCGAATTTGGCATGAATGGTTGGGCGGTAATCGTCAGTGATCAGGTCAAGATTGCCGTAGATTTGGTGGCGATTGCCGAATCAGTTGGCAGGGGCGGCACGGGTGTGGTACCGACCATCAATAACGGCAACACAAAGCGCCCCACCGAAACGTCGAATAACACGACGCCTATTGCGCCTGCGAAAAACTAAATCCGAGCCGGGTAATTTCCGCCTTGGCTTCGGCCATGGCCATGGCAACCGCCGCCGGCGCACCGGACAGCGACAGTTCAAGCAAATGACCACCGGGTACAAATTGTGGCAATGAAGAAAGTTTGATTCGCGGGTACCGTGCCACGATGTGATCCATCATGTCAATCAGATTGGATTCCCCCGCGTCGCGGATGATGATGCTTTCACTGGCGGTGACCTGTGCATGAAACAAGCCGGCGTATTTTGTTTCCAGTACCCAGTCGAGCATCGGCCACGCCATTTCTGGAAAGCCCGGCAGAAAATGATGGTGGCCACACGAAAACGCGGCGATACGATTATATGGATTGGGGATGATGGTCGCCCCAACGGGAAACTGGGCCATCCGACGGCGGTTGGTGGTGATTTCGTAATCGGGTTTGGCTTGCATTTCAGCGATCGCCAGCGGGTGCTCGGCGATCGGCACACCCAGCGCGGCTGCTGCACATTGGCGGGTGTAATCGTCCGGTGTGGCACCGATGCCGCCGAATACAAACACAATGTCGGCGGTGGCAAATGATTGTTTGAACGTGTCGGTCATTCGGATTGGATCATCGCCAATCACGTGGGCATAGGCCAATTCAAGTCCGCGTTTCCCCAGGCATTCAATCAATTTTGGCAAATGTTTGTCCGGTCGTTTGCCGGACAAAAGTTCGTCACCAATAATAATCGCGCCGAAGTGTGGCATCCGTTTGAGTCTTGTTGTGCACCTAGCAGCCTGTCGGACTTAAAGTGAATCGGCTGCAAAATGACCCAATCGGTCCATATTTCCTCGCTTTTCGGCGCAAAGGGGGTCACCATTTGCTTGAAAAGCGAGAAAATCTGTCCTCAATTGGCTCATTTTTCGCACCGATTCTTTAAGGCCGACAGGCTGCTAGCCGGTCTATTTGACGCTGAGCAATTCGATTTCAAATAACAACGTTGAATTTGCGGGAATCAAACCGCCGCCAACATTACGATCACCATAACCCAATTGCGGCGGGATGATGAGGGTGCGTTTGCCGCCAATCGCCATGCCTGCCACGCCTTGCTCCCATCCGACGATCACACGACGCTGGCCAATGGTAAATTCAAACGGCGAATTGCGATCAAGTGAGGAGTCAAATTTATTTCCCTTGGTTCCGGGTGCGCCATTTGCGCCGGGTATAAACAACCAACCGGTGTAATGCACGCTGGTCGCATTGCCAACAGCCGCAACGGTTCCGCTGCCGGTGGTGGTGTCGATTTTGACAAGATCAGTTGCCGAGGATGGGTAAGGTGTGGTCATGGCGCAGCCTATAAGAGTGGAGATAAGAAATGTAATGCTGATAACAAATAAGTTTTTCATGACGCTATTTTCCCTTGAAATGGATGGCAAATTTTATTTGCCGCGATAAATTGGGTTGCAATAGGTCCGGTCGATGAAGTTTGTGTACGGATATATAACATGAAAATTCAATCTCTTCGGGTGAATGCCCCGCCGCTTGCGGCGTCATGATCGTAGGGTGGGCAGGCTTCATCTGCCCACCGTTTCAGTGCTTACAAGCAATTCCCGCGTGGGCAGTTAAAGCCTGCCCACCCTTGACAAGATGATCATCTTGTCGATCAATACCTCGCGGCTTGCCGCGAGGTTGTTTATTATCCCGTCGCAAGTAGTCCGTCGCCCATGGTCCATCCCACCCATCCACCCACCCCCAGATCCGGCAAAGGACGGGCCCCGTCCAATTAACTTCACTACTGATTCGACCGCTACTTTCCCCTGGCAACACCTTCGCGCCGTGGGTCGGCACCACCTTGCCATCCACCCGGTACCCGCAACACACCATGCAGTCCGCCCGGAATATCGGCGATTCGCACCTCGTGGCCCAATGCCCGCAGTTCGGGTGCGATTTTCTCCGCCGCCGTATTTTTCTCAAGGTCGGTCGGGCCATTGCGACTGCCCACATTGGGTAACGAAATGGCAGCCTGAATATCGAGCTTCCAGTCGACGACACCAACAATGGTTTTTGCCACTTGATTAATGATGTGTGAGCCGAGTGCCGAACCGGCAATCATTTTTAGTTGGCCGTTTTGCTCGAACACAAAAACCGGCGACATGGCACTGCGTGGACGTTTGCCCGCAAACACCGCGTTGGCAATCGGAGCGCCGTTGTTGTCAACCGGTGACAGTGAAAAATCGGTGAGTTGGTTATTCAGAAAAAAGCCATCCACATAAATCATGCTGCCGAACGATGACTCAATCGAGGTCGACATGCTGACCGCATTGCCGGCTGTATCAACAATCGAAAAGTGGCTGGTGCCGGTGTCTTTGGTGGTGGGGTCGCCTGCGGCCACAATTTTTGCGGGCGCGGGTGATCCGGCGTTGGCACGGCCGGTGGATTTGTCGGTGCGGATCAATTTGCCGCGCGCCTGAATATAGGCGGGACTGATGAGTGCGGCGACCGGAACCTCGGCAAAACGATCATCAGCGGCAAATTTTTCACGATCAGCATAAGCGAGCCGACCGGCTTCAGAAAACAAATGCACCGCCTCAACCGAATTTGGCTTCAGTGCCGCCATGTCAAAACGCTCCAGCATGCCCAGCATTTGCACGATTGCCACGCCACCACTGGACGGCATCGGCATGCCGCATATGCGATAAATCCGATACGGGCCACATACCGGCCCACTGATTCGGCTGCGGTATTCAGCCAGATCACGTTCTGTCATCACGCCCGGACGTGTGTGTTGCGTCACCGCGGCGACAATATTGCGGGCGGTCTCACCCCGATAAAAACCATCGGCACCATCGTGCGCGACGCGTTTGAGCAACTTGGCAAACGCGGCGTTGGTGACCATGGTGCCAGCCGGTTTGATGTTGCCGTCGGCATCAAAAAACAGCGTGCGTGTCGCCGGATTGGCGCGCAAAAGTTGACTGCTTTGCGCACCATTGGCTTGCTGTACCGTGCGCTCGGTTAAGGGATAGCCAGTTTCAGCGAGTCGAATCGCCGGTTGAAATAGAACCTGCCAGGGCAATTTTCCATAGGCAGCGTGCGCGGCTTCGAGGGCGCGTAATACACCCGGTACACCGACTGCTTTGCCGCTGCGCACGGCATCGGCAAAACGCATCGGTTTGCCATCATCGCCAATAAACAATTGCGGGGTGACGGCCATCGGCGCACTCTCACGGCCATCGTAGGCAACGGTTGATTTTTTTGACGCGTCGAAATGCAGCAAAAACGTACCCCCACCAATGCCGGAAGATTGTGGCTCCACCAGATTGAGCACCATCTGCACCGCAACGGCTGCATCAATCGCATTGCCGCCGCGCTGAAGCATGTGTAATCCGGCGTCAGTTGCCAGTGGATGCGCGGCGGCCACCATGTAGTGTTTGGCGACAACTGCCGTTTTGGCAGTAACCCCGCTGGCAGGTTCAGGCGCTTCCTGCACGAGTTGCGCGTGCACCGGGGTGGACAGAAAAGCGGCGCAAGTAATGAGCGCGATTTTTTTCATGACGTCAAGTCTGACAAGGCTCTGCTGCATCGATCATACAATCTTGCCATGTTTCACACACTCACACACTCAAACACAAATACTTGATTTCGACATAGTCCTCGATGCCGTATTTCGAGCCTTCGCGGCCGAGACCGGATTGTTTGATGCCGCCAAACGGCGCAACTTCATTGGAAAGAATGCCGGTGTTGATACCGACCATGCCACTTTCGAGTGCCTCGGCGACTTTGAAAACGCGGGAAATGTCGCGCGCAAAAAAGTAAGCGGCCAAGCCGAATTCGCTATCGTTGGCCAAGCGTACGGCGTCGTCGTCGCTGGTGAACTTGATAAGTGGCGCCACGGGTCCAAAGGTTTCCACACATGAAACCATGGCGGTGACCGGAACGTTCGCCAACAATGTTGGCATAAAAAAGCGGCCACCGAGCGCATGTTTTTTGCCGCCCGCCAATAGAGTTGCACCTTGTGCCAGGGCATCCGCAACATGGGCTTCGACTTTGCTAATCGCCTGCTCATCAATCAATGGGCCGACGTTGACTCCTGCGTGGGTGCCAACACCAACGTTGAGTGTGGCCATTCTTGTTTTTATTTTTTCCACGAAGGCATCGTACACCCCGGCTTGCACATAAATACGATTGGCGCTCACGCAGGTCTGGCCGGCGTTGCGAAATTTGCACATCATCAATGCATCGGCGGCGGCATCCAGATCGGCGTCGTCAAAAACAATAAACGGCGCGTTGCCGCCCAGTTCAAGGGATAGTTTTTTGATGGTGGGCGCGCATTGACGCATCAAAATGCGACCGACTTCAGTCGAGCCGGTAAACGACAGCTTGCGCACAATCGGGCTTGCGCACAACTCGCCACCAATCCCCGGCGCGGCGTCGGCGTCACCGGTCACCACATTCAATACCCCGGCCGGAATACCGGCGCGGTGTGCGAGCTCGGCCAGGGCCAGCGCCGACAGTGGAGTTTGTTCCGCGGGTGTGAGCACCATGGTGCTGCCCGCCGCCAGTGCCGGTGCGGCTTTGCGGGTGATCATCGCATTCGGAAAATTCCACGGTGTGATCGCGGCAGTGACACCGATGGCCTGTTTCAAAACCATCAGGCGTTTGTCCGGCAGGGTCGCGGCAATGACATCGCCGTAAATGCGTTTGCCTTCCTCGGCGAACCACTCGATAAACGATGCCCCGTACAATACTTCGCCTTTTGCTTCGGCCAGTGGTTTGCCTTGTTCGGCGGTGAGAATCTGTGCCAGGTCGTCGGCATTGGCCACAATCAACTCATACCATTTACGCAAAAATTGCCGCGCGGTCCTTCGGTGTCCGTGCGCGCCATGCGGGTAGGGCACGATCAGCGGCGTCAATGGCCATCCGTGTATCGGCGGCGTCACCGTTGGCGACATCGGCGATGATGGCACCGGTGGCCGGATTGTCCACCTCGAAGGTTTTTTTCGACGCGGCGTTTCCCCATTTGCCATCAACATAACATTGTGTTTTGAGCAATGTCGCATCTTGTAAATTGATGTTGAGTTTGATTAGCGTGGCGGCATTCATACAAATTCTTTCAAGTGTTGATAGCCGGTTGCAGCCAGGTATCGCGTTTTGATTTGGCAACCGCAGGGGTGTCGTTCAAGGTTAATACACAGGTTAGGTTGGCCTGCGCCTGCAGGAGGATGTGGACATTGATGAGCTCATCGCGGCGAAAGGCGAGGGCGGCAATGGTGCTGCCGACATCGTAGGATTGAATGCGCCGTTCAAGGTTGGCGCAATTCACCCGCAGGCCATCGATGGCAACAATGGTGTCGCCTGCTGACAGGCCCGCTGCCAGCGCGGCACCACCAGCAAATACCTGTAAAAGTTTGGCGTCGCCATTGGTGTCTGCGCCGATTTTTGCGCCAAGCGACGCCAGTGGCGAGGTCGTGGATGGCGCGCGCATGGCTTGACGCCACGACAGAATCACGCCCACGGTCGCCAGCAGCGGCGCGAGTTCAATATCGTTGGTGCCATAAACCGCCGCGGCAAAAAATGCCGATAAATCCGCACCGGCCATTTCATTGGCGATTTTTTCGATGGCACCTTCGGGTACACCGCAACCCGGTTTGCCAAACCGGTTCCACAGGGCGCGCATCACGTCGTCGAGCGATTTGGCACCGGCGCTGTGATCACGAATCAATAGGTCGAGCGCCAAGCCAATCATTGCGCCTTTTTGGTAATAACTGACGATGCTGTTTACCGCGTTTTCATCTTGCCGGTAGTATTTTGTCCAGGCATCAAACGATGATTGGGCGACACTTTGTTTGGTGCGACCCGCCTGTGCCAACACGCGGCCGATATTCTCTGCTTCAATTTCCAGATAATCGAGCTGCGTAATAATGCCGCCGCGCACCAGCATCAGGTCGTCGTAATAATCGGTAATACCTTCAAAAAACCACAGTTGGTGGGTGTAACTCTCTCGCGTAAAGTCGTAGGGCACAAACGCCGCAGGCACAATGCGTTTGACATTCCAGGTATGAAAATATTCGTGTGAGGCAAGCGACAATAATTTGCGATAGGCGGGCGCCAGTTTGGTCGGCGGGACAGTGTGTGAGTCGGCTGTCAACACCGGCAGATCATCCCGGCTGACGAGCAATGCGGTGGATGCGCGGTGTTCAAGTCCGCCAAATCCTTCGCCCACCACCATGATCAAAAACCAATATTCGTTCATGGGTGGTTGTGCACTGTCCGGCTCAAACAAACGAATCTGCGCCTCACAAAACTTTTTGAAGTCGGAACACAGGCGCACCATGTCCACGCGATGCCGACCGGTAATGGCGACGTGATGGGTGACACCACAGGCCTCAAAGGTGGTGTGATTGAATACCCCCATTTCAACCGGATGGTCAACCAGCTCGTCGTAGTTGTTGGCGATAAAAACGCCAAAGTTCTTTACTGACTTGCCGTTTGGGGCATTTTTGGCTGAAAGTGCGCTTGCTATCTGCCATTTGGCAAATTGGTTGCCGATCGGACGCTTGATTTCAATTTCACACGCGGCGTCACGAAAACCATCGGCGAGCAAAAACACACTGGTGCCATTAAAAAAACCGTGAGTGTCGTCAAGATGCGCCGCCCGCACCGACAGATCCCAGGCGTACACGTCATAGGTGACCGTTAACGGCCCTTTGCATGGTGCGCATTGCCAGGTGCTTTTGTCGGTCTTGGCGCAGGCGACCGGCACGCCATTTGCAAAAGCATGAATCGACACAATGTTTCGCGCGAATTCGCGAATCATGTAACTGCCGGGAATCCACACCGGCAACATAAACCGCTGACCGTCGGCGGCCGGTTTTTCAATCGTGACCGACACTTCATAAATGTGGGCGGCGAGGTGTTTGGGGAGGATGGAGTAACGAATCAAGATTGGCTCATTGTCTGAGAAAAACGCGGGCGGAACCGCATGGGAAAGCACGAGTTTACGGTAGCATGGGAAAATGATGAAGTAATTTGCATCAAAATTCCCCATGCCAACCGCCTGAACCGCCTGAACCAACATCACACACACAAACAATCGATGAAAACACCCACAATTATGTCCGTCCACCTTGTCATCTTTATGTCAGTGGTTTTTTTGTTTGCCACCCCGGTGCACGCAAAAACGCTGCGCTGGTCGAGCGCTGGCGATATGCAAACAGCCGACCCGCATTCACAAAATGCCGGCGTTAACAACAACATCAACGGGCAAATTTTCGAGGGTCTGGTTGAGCGCGGCAAAAAAATGGAAATCGTGCCGCGGCTGGCGACCGGCTGGCGCCAGCCCAATGCGACCACCTGGGTTTTTGATATTCGCAAACACGTCAAATTTCACGACGGCAAACCGCTGACGGCGGACGACGTGGTCTGGTCGATTTTGCGTATGCAGCAGCCGAATTCGAATTTTCGGGTGTACGCCAATGCCATCGGCAAGCCGCGCAAGATTGATACACACACAGTTGAACTGGTCACCGACGTGCCAAATCCAGTCATGCTCGAGATGCTGGTGAACATGTTCATCATGAGCCGCGAATGGGCGATTGCCAACAAAGTCGAACGCGTGCAGGACTACAAAGCGCGCGAAGAAACCTTCGCCGCGCGTAATGCCAATGGCACCGGGCCATTCATGCTGCTCTTACGCGCGCCGGAAATTAAAACCGTGCTGAAGAAAAATCCAAACTGGTGGGGCATTGCCGACAAAAAATTCGAGGGCAATGTCACGGAAGTTATTTACACACCGATCAGTTCCGAAGCGACTCGCATGTCGGCGTTGGTCTCCGGCGAGCTCGATTTTGTGCTCGACCCCGCCGTGCAGAACCTTGCGCAATTCAAACGCAACAAGGCGCTGAAAGTCATCGAGGCCATTGAAAATCGCGTGATCTTTTTTGGCATGGATCAGGCGCGCACCGAATTGCTCTACAGCAACATCAAGGGAAAAAATCCGCTCAAGGACAAACGGGTGCGTCAGGCCATGTATCAAGCGATTGATATCGAGGCCATCAAACGCACCGCCATGCGCGGCCTCTCCACTCCGACCGGCCTGATCCACCCCAACCCAGTCGCCGCCGGCCTGCCCGAGGAGCTCACCAAGCGACTGCCGTTCGATGTTGCCGCCGCCAACAAACTCATGGCTGAAGCCGGTTACGCGAGTGGCTTTGACATCACCCTCGACTGCCCGAACGGCCGCTATCTGGCTGACGAACGAATATGTGTCGCGGTGGCCGGCATGCTCGCCAAGATCAGTGTGCGGGTGCGCGTGAACGCCATGCCGGTATCGACCTATTTCGCCAAGGTGCAAAAACTAGACACCAGTTTTTATATGCTTGGCTGGGGCGGCTCAACCTTTGACCCGATCTTCACCCTGCAGCCGGTCTTGCATACCCGCAACGACAAAGGCGACGGTGATTACAATTGGGGGCAGGTCTCCGATAAAAAATTCGATGCACTGGTGCAACAACTCAAAGGTGAAATTGACCCGAAGAAGCGCAACGCGATGATAGTCGAGGCCTACAAAATCCAGATCGAAAACATCTACCAACTGCCGCTGCACTTGCAGATCATTCCGTGGGCGATGCGCGCGAATGTGAGCGCGGTGCATCG
>JANPNU010000250.1:0-2511 GCA_031427615.1 Burkholderiales bacterium | reverse complement strand
ATTTGAAGTCGGCATCTTGCAGGCCTATATGCCGCAGCAGTTGTCCGACGCCGAGTTGAGTACCATTCTCGATCAGGTGATTGCTGAAACAGGGGCGACGTCTGGAAAAGATATGGGCAAGGTGATTGGTGCGCTCAGACCCAAGGTGGCGGGGCGTGCCGACATGGGGAAATTGTCGGCTACCGTCAAGGCGCGGCTGGGCTAGTGGTGTGCGGGTCTGGTTAGGGCGCAGATAAACCACGTAACGCATTGGCCAGAATTTATAATCGCTAAATGATCCCGCAGGAATTTATCCAGCAGTTGCTCGCGCGCATCGACATTGTCGAGGTCATTGATCGGCATGTGAAACTGAAAAAAGCCGGTCAAAACTATTCCGCATGTTGTCCGTTTCATAATGAAAAAACGCCGTCGTTTTCGGTGGCACCCGCCAAACAGTTTTATCACTGCTTCGGCTGCGGCGCACATGGTACAGCCATCAGTTTTTTAATGGAGTACAGCGGGTTGGGATTTCGCGATGCCGTGCAGGAGCTGGCTGAGTCAGTTGGTATGTCGTTGCCGAACGAAGCCAATCGCGAAGAGTCGTTAGAAAAGGCGCGCATTTCGGCAAGCCTCGGTGAAATCATGTCAGCCGCGATGCAGTTTTATCGGCGTGAACTAAAGTCGTCACCAAAGGCGATTGACTACCTCAAGGGACGCGGCGTGACAGGCGAAATTGCTGCCAAATTCGGCCTCGGTTATGCGCCGGAAGATTGGCAGGGATTAAAGGGTGCGGTTGAGGACTACACCGCAAGCGCCCTGAAAGAATGCGGTTTGGTGATCGACTCGGAAGAGGGACGGCGATACGATCGTTTTCGTGATCGTCTTATGTTTCCGATACTTGATCAGCGTGGCAATGTGATTGGCTTTGGCGGCCGGGTGATCGGGCAGGGCGAGCCAAAGTATATGAATTCTCCGGAGACACCGCTATTTGAAAAAGGCCGCGAGTTGTATGGCTTGTTTCATGCGCGCCGCGCCATTCGGGATGACAACACCGTGATTGTCGTTGAAGGTTATATGGATGTGGTTGCGCTGGTGCAGGCAGGTGTCGAAAATGCCGTGGCCACATTGGGCACGGCCACCACGCCAATGCATGTCGAAAAATTATTACGCATGGCCGATAATCTGGTGTTTTGTTTTGATGGTGACAAGGCGGGCAGGCGGGCGGCATGGCGGGCGCTGGAGCAATCATTGCCCATCATTGCCGACGGCAAAGACGTGCGCTTTTTGTTTTTGCCGGCCGACGATGATCCAGATTCGTATGTTCGGCGTTTGGGCAAAGACGCCTTCCTCGCCGAACTCAAGCAAGCCGCGCCGTTGTCGGTGGTTTTATTTGACGAAATACGGTCGCAGGTTGACATGACGAGTTTCGAAGGTCGCAGCCGGTTGATTACATTGGTAAAGCCCTATATCGGGCAAATTGTTGCGCCGGCGCTGGCGTTTATGTTGCGGCGAAAATTGGTAGACGAAACAGGCCTCAGCGCACGGGAAATAGAAGAGATGGTGCCGCTGTCGGCGCAACTTGGACAATCAGTCCATGGCGCAGCCGGTCCGTCCAGCCAAGCATCGTCCCAGGGTGCACCGCCGGCGGCACAACAAGGCGAATCATCCGGCAAAAAAGTGTGGTCGGGTGATAAGCCGTTTAAGCCGTGGGGAAAAAAAGGTCCGGAAGCCGGTGCCCCCGCGCCGCGCATCAAGGCACCAGCCATCGGTTTGGCAATTCAGATTGTCGGCCGTATGTTGGTCAAACCTTCGCTGGCCAATCAGTTTGATATAAACGTTGCTGAAGACGATGACACTTCGCTTGGCACGGCTTTTCGCGTCGCGTCGTACATTCGCGCCCACGACGGTGAAGTGTTGCATCAGGCGATGATTGTTGAACACTTCCGCGATACGCAGGATGCCTATTCGTTGAAACAGGCGTCGTTGTTGCTAAGCGAAGTCGACACTGACCGGCTTGATTTGGACACAGAGTTTGCCGAAGCACTGGGTCGATTGCGCGACGACGCGAATGTGGCATTAAAACGGGCGGAAACCATGCGTCGCGCCCAAGATCTTGGCCTTGATTGAAGGCCGCCTAAATACGGGTATTTTCAGCCGTTTTAGGCTCAGAGTCGGCGTGTTTGTTCGAGACTTTTATTTGCGGCATTAAATTTGCTAAGAAATTTTCAGTCATAAGCGCCACTCCAAGCCGATAAGTCCTTGTCGCAAGTCCTTGTCGCGATTGGCAAAATCGAAACTATACCTATCGCAAAAACGGTCGGCGTGATAAAATTAAAGGTTCTGTTTCCCCTTCTTGCCCCGTTTAGCATTGCTGAAGGGCATTGGCCGAAATAATCAAGCGCCATTGTCATTTCACCCGGCTAACCCTGCCTCTATCTGGATTACAAAATGGCCCGCAAACCAAAAAGCGCTCAAGATCACGACGAATATCCGTTCCCAAAGGGACGACAGGCAAAGTCTGCCGAAATGGCA
>JANPNU010000249.1:0-6798 GCA_031427615.1 Burkholderiales bacterium | reverse complement strand
GTATTGATCGACAAGATGATCATCTTGTTGGGTGGGCAGGCTTTAACTGCCCACGCGGGAATTGCTTGTAAGCACTGAAACGGTGGGCAGATGAAGCCTGCCCACCCTACGATCATGACGCCGCAAGCGGCGGGGAATTCATCCGAAGAGATTAAAATGAACCGCCGTTTCAAACGCCCGTTTGAAATAAGCGTATTACCAGCGTGTCGAGGTGTCAATCACAATCGATGCTGCGGCGCAGCAAAATGCACTCTTCACTGACCTGGAATTGACGGAAAAAACCACCCAGATCAGGCGTAATGGCCTATGCGCAGGTTGCATTTCGGTGCCGCCAACTCGATCAATCGGCACAAATTGGTCTCAACATGAATTTGGCGAAAACTTTCATCCCCAATGATGACGCGCGTTTTAAGGTATTTTTTATTGGTGCCGCGCCAAACATTGATTTTACAAAAGGGAACTGTCTAAAAACCCACCCTGTACCGGTGTCCCGCGGGATACACTGCGATAAAGGCCGGTAGCCAATTTTTATATGCCATTGAACCCGCAACAAAAATTGGATCCCTGCCCCGGCTTTAACCATACCGGGGCAGGCTCTACGCAGGGGAGGGAGTTTTTGGGGTTTTTAGACAGTTTCAAAAAACAAAAAAGCCGCTCAATGAGCGGCTTTTTTTGTCAAACAGAACCATTAGTTCTTTTTAATGGCTTCGAGCATCTTAAAGGTCGATTTGCTCGATCCGATAAACAGCCGTTTGAAATATTTGCCTAAGCAACGACGCTCTAGCGTGTTGCGGCGCGTACGCTTGCGTTCGCCTGCCATGGTGGACTCCTTGTGGTGTATTAAATCAAAGATGTTGAATTATAAGGCGAATTCGCAAAGTCAGGGTGACTATTGGTGCTGGAACAACTCGAAAGACGTCCCCGACCAGATGGCCGGGGACGTGAATTTCTAAACGCCAGCGCGCTGCATTGGTGCTTTTAACGCCTCGCTCAACATGTTCAGACTTTCTGACAAATACGCCTTGGCTTCCTTACTCATTGGCTTGCCAACCGCCGCACGAATCTGACCTTGCAGCTGAACTGCCGACTCACGCATCAGACTACGCGCATCCGCTGGGGTATTGGCTGCGGGACGAATCAAACTGGTCGAAATTCGCTTGATATGATCACGCTGCAAGTTACGGCGCATTGTTGAAATATCGCCCCCGCTTTTCAACTCCGCCCAGATCGCGTTTTGCAAGGTGTCATAAACTTCCGACAACTTCATCACTTGCGACTGATTGGCGACTTTGTCCTGGCTATCCGACAACCGTTGGGCAACCGCATCCGCGTACAGAATATCCAGGACTCCGCGCTGCAGATTCATCACAGAGTTGGTAATTGAGAAATCGGGATTGGCACCACGTCGCTCAAAATGATCGATCGACAACCGCGATACAAACTCAGGCTTGAACTTGAAACTATCAACCTTGAACAAACCGTCTGTCACCAGCTGCAATGCCTCCCGCTGCTTGGCCAGCGGAGTGGGTGTGTACAGAGCCTGATTGCTGCCGGCACGATCACGTACATGTTTGACACCACCGACATATTTTGCCAACAGCGGTGCGACCTGTGACACCGAACGGAAACCCGATGCAAACGAACGGGTCAGGCGCTCATAACTTTCGCCAGGCTTTAATTGCAAGGTCTGCACACGATCCCACAATTCGCGCGAGAGTTTCAGGCGCTTTTTGTAATATTCGATCGGGTCAGAACCCATGTCAAACCGGTTCACGTCGGGGTCCATGCCATTGAATCCACCAAATCCACCGGCGTCTTCGTCGGTTGCATACGCGAGCAAGGGATCGGTGGTGGCCTTTGCGGCGATTGCAGCCAAGTCCGCCTTTTCGGTTTTAGGATCTAGCGGTTTGTACGCGTATTCCACCGCCAAATAATCATACGGGCCAAGTGTCGACATCACGTACTCGCCCTGCTTTTCGCCTTTAAGGGCGAGGTTAAACGGGTTGTAATCCATCACCGATCCCGCCACGCCATTTACCTTGGTAAATGCCGGGTCTTGAATTTGTTTAACCGAGTAAATGGTGGAGGAGCGGAAGTTGTGGCGGAATCCCAAGGTGTGTCCGACTTCATGCATGATGACGTCAAACACATAGGCTTGTGCCAGTTTGTCCGCCTCTGGCGAGTCCATATCCATGCCCCGCGCTTCCAGAATATCCATCGCGAAGTGCATATCATGGGCCTTTTCAGCCATATAGTTGCATTGCATAAACAACGCTTGCTGTTTTAGCGAAGGCGACATGGCACCTGCCAGTGCCGCGTCAAGAACCATTGGCTTACCAATATCCTCTGACACGAGGCGGCGTGCACCACGCGCAAATACATCTGACATGCCAATGTCGGCGTCGAGAATTTCGCCGGTACGTGGATCTTTATGTGACGGGCCGATCGCAAAACCAACATCGGCGCCAACAAACCATCGCACTGACGCATGACGCGCATCCATGGTGTCAAACGAATCCTTGTCAGTTTGCTGCTTGGCGACAATCGCGTTCTTAAATCCGATTTTTTCAAACGCCTTGTTCCATTCAACAATACCACCCTCTACGGATTGGCGATATTTTTCCGGGACGTTTTTATCAACCCAAAAGGTAATGGGTTCTTTTGGCTCGGACACGGCCGCGCTGGGGTCTTTTTTCTCGAGTCTCCAACGATTTACAAAATACTGTTTTGTTTTCGGCGAGGTGTCTTGATCAAAGTTTGTTCGTGTGGAGACAAAATGTCCGACGCGTTCGTCAGCATTCCGCGTCGCCATTGGCGTGTCTGGCAATTTCGCAAATGAATAATAGAAACTGACAAACATGCTGCGTGGATCAGGTGTGCTCTGTGGCGGCGTTGGCATCGGCACGGGTGACGGCGTCAAACTTGGCGCGTTCAGCTTCGGCACTGAAAAATGCGCATTCACCCGCAGACCGGTAATCATTTCGTTGTTATTGACATGACTAAAGCTGGTATTACGTGCATCAAGCGCAAATGGCATGCGATAGGCAAATTCAAGGCGGGTTAAATAACCTGGAATATCAACAAACAACAGACTATTGGCCTCGATCAACAATGCCTTTGTTTCCGGGTCAGCCGCTGACGCCGCTGTCACGCTCGAAAGCAGCGAATCAGAAAATGCCTCCGACACGAATTGCGCCTGTGGCGTTCCTGGCGTTGCGTAAAATTCCGCATTTTGTGCAATGAGCTGAATTTGGTTGCCGATTTTTTTGAAAACTGCCATTTCAGCGCCGCCCATTTGCGACCCATACAATCCGCGCTCGCCGACACTTTGAGGGATGTTATAGGTGAAGAAAAATGGCTTGTCAAACTGGTCGGGCTTAATCGCCAGCCAGACTTTTTCATCCTTTTGATAGATGTTGAAAAAGCCCGGCGTCATTTTTGCATCCTTGATGATGTCTTTGAATGGCCGTGGCGCGGGCGCAGGTGGCGCACCAGTTGCTGGAGTGATGCCTGCCGCCGTCGGCGCACCAGGGGGCGGTACCGCAGGCGACTGCGCGTATAACGAAACCGATAACGTGGCAATTACTGCCACGCCAAGCGCCTTACGGACAAAATTTTTCTGCGGTACGGATGATGTGGCAAAAGACATGTTCAAAACCCCTTCCTGATGGGAATGTTGTTGGTGCGTATAAAAATGTTGTAATCTGCGGCCCTGCAGAATCTTGATGAACAGGACGCAATTTGACAGGTTGACTCTATTGGCCGCGATTCATCTGACCAAGTCGATTGCGACCAAATGCGGGAATGGTTCCCAATTCCGCAGATTGGCCCGATTAACTGTTGAAACCTAATGGCGATTTTAGCCGATCGTGACGCGGGTGGGCGACGACCCGAATGCGTTCGGCCGGTGAAGCCAAATAAAAAACGGAGGCCGCAGCCTCCGTCATGATTTTCTATCGCGCGATTATTATGCTGAAAACGACGAGCCACAGCCGCAAGTGCTGGTTGCATTTGGATTTTTAATCACAAATTGCGCGCCCTCAAGCCCTTCAGAATAATCAATTTCAGCGCCGGTCAGGTATTGGTAACTCATTGGGTCGATCAGCAACTGTACCCCCTTTTTTTCCATGATGGTGTCGTCTTCATTGGTAATTTCGTCAAAGGTGAAGCCATATTGCAGGCCTGAACATCCACCGCCGGTTACAAACACACGCAATTTGAGGTCATTATTACCCTCTTCCTCAATCAGCGCTTTGACCTTATCCGCCGCATTATCGGTAAATAACAGCGGGGCGGGCATCATCGACATATCGTTCATTTTGTTTTCCTCACTACGTTGGCCTTTGTTAGCACATCATGCACTAGATTGCGCTAATTAGCTACGATTCAAGACACTATGACCCGGACACCGGCTTAAATTCAATCACTTTTTCTGTATTGCGCGCTTCACCATCATGCACCATACGGCCCATCACAATCGCACCAACATGAATTTCGATCGTTTTATAGGTCACATCTCCTGTGACTCGCGCTTTTGGCATCAGTTCAAGATATTCACGCGCGCGCACCGGGCCGGCAACCGACCCGTTCACAACCACATGTGCGACCTCGATTTCGCCTTCAATTTTAGCCAGCTCTGACAAAACCAGCGTGCCCGGCTTTTCCCCCACCGCCTTGATATTGCCCTTCACCGTGCCGTCAATTCTCAGCCCCCCAGTGAATTGCACGTCGCCGGTAATCACCGTTCCGGCTCCGATCAAACTATCTATCGGACTTGCCTTGTTGGTCTTATTACTAAACATGGTCAACTCCTTGCAAAAATTTGTTGCTACAAACTGATATTACGCTGCGCGCGGACGTCATACCCAGGCAAGCCCAATACTCTGACCTGCACGTTTTTTATTTGGGCTCCTTCTGGGATTTTAAACCTGCCATCGATTTTCTGGTAAAAACGGAATTCAATTCCGGCAGAAGCTGCACGTAATTCGACGTCATTTGGGAAACTTAGAACCGTTTGTGACGATTCACCAGACAATTGAACCCGGGCGATAATCTGAACCTTGCCTTTAAAGTCGAACTTTCGCTGGCCACCTTGCGTAATCAGCAGACGGTAGCGAAACTCATTCGGCAATGCATCTGGCTCAACTTTAAAATTTTGAATCGCCAAACCATCCGGCACGCTACCCGTTGACATCACATTTCGCAAAAAGCCCAAGTCCTCTTTCAGGCTGGCGTTTTCATCTTGCAATTGCGACATGTTTTTTGTCAGTTCAGCAAGCGCAGCCGTTTCGACTTTTAGTTTGCCCTCTTTTTCGTTTAGCGCAGACTTGGTCGCTTCGTAACTTAGCTTAACCTTGGCATTTTCATCCGCCAACGCATCGATCTGCGTCTTTGCTTCCTCGCGATTAAAGCCGGTAATTCGATAACTGTTATCAACGATTACCCACGCAATTGCGCCGGCGATGCCCATGGCAATGCCGTAGCCGCCAAACTTTATGTACCACGGCACGTGCGACCTGATTGCAACCCGATCAGATCGAATACCAATTTTTGAGCGGATTTTTCGCCAGGAACCGCGCAATTTCATTTCGCTAAGCATTCAATGGCTTGTTATTTAAATTAAAAAAGACTCTTGAGACCAATCTGACCAAACATAGGTTCGACCAAGCATGACCAATTTGCCCAATGCGTTGTCGGAATGCCACATCTTCAATCCATTTACTGTCGCCAAACAACAACTTCATGGTCAAAACGTGCAAAAAGCCGCATAAGGCGGCTTTTTGTTGATGAAGTCGCAATACGCAATTTTTAGCGTTTTGAGAACTGCTTGCGACGACGCGCCTTGTGGAAGCCGACCTTTTTACGTTCAACTTCGCGCGCATCACGGGTTACAAATCCAGCTTTTGACAGCTGTGGTTTTAACGTTGCATCGTAATCAATGAGGGCACGGGTAATGCCGTGCCGCACGGCACCGGCCTGACCAGATTCACCGCCGCCAAAGACATTAACCATGATGTCGAAACTATCGGTATTACCCGTCAACTCTAGCGGTTGGCGAACAATCATTCGACCGGTTTCGCGTGAAAAATAGAGATCAAGTGCTTTATCGTTAACAACGATTTGACCCTTGCCCAGTTTAATAAATACACGAGCTACCGCACTCTTGCGACGACCCGTTCCATAGTGATATTTGCCGACCATTTTCGGGTTCCTTAAATCGTGAGTTCTTTGGGCTGCTGCGCGGAATGCGGATGAGCGTTGCCAGCATAGACCTTTAATTTCTTGATCATTGCGTAGCCCAATGGGCCCTTTGGCAACATTCCTTTGACGGCCTTTTCAAGCACGCGTTCGGGATGCTTTTCTTGCATCTTGTTGAAATTTGTTTCGTAAATACCGCCCGGATAACCGGTGTGACGGTAATAAATTTTATCTTCTGCTTTATTGCCGGTAACGCGTAGTTTTTCAACATTGGTCACAACAATAAAATCACCGGTATCAACGTGCGGTGTGTATTCAGGTTTATGTTTGCCACGCAAGCGCGACGCGACTTCAGCGGCGAGACGACCCAGCACTTTGTCGGTTGCATCAACGTGAAACCAACCGTGTACAACTTCATGCGGTTTGGCGGAAAAGGTTTTCATAATAGGCTCACTTAAATTTCGGTTTCGGCTGTAGAGGTTTTTAAATTGCGCCAGAGCAGGCGAGCCTGCTGCCCACCGAAGTAAGGCAAATGCTCTTCGAAGAAAGGGTCGTTGGCTGCATCGAGCAGCACCGGGAAGGCATCGCCGGCCTTGAAAG
>JANPNU010000248.1:0-3247 GCA_031427615.1 Burkholderiales bacterium | reverse complement strand
TTTTGAACGGGTGATGAGTGATGCGCGGCACATCACGGTTATGTCAGATTTCGTAGGCGACGATGTTGCGTTTTATTTCAGCGGTGTGGTGATGGCAGGTCTTGCAAAGCTCAGAGCCTCGCAGGTCTGCGGTCAATTGCGCGGACTGACAGTGTGGGATATGAAATCAGGTCTTATTGGTGGCACCGGCGGAACGGTGTCGGACTGGCTCCGTCGCGGCGTGCCAGTAGATCGGCTAGCGGCAACCGCTGAAGAAGAACAGCTTCTTTCACTCGATCCTGCTCAGGGATTCGGTGACGCCGAATCACTGCTGAAAACAAACCCGCAAAAAGTGATCTCCATGCTGTTTGCCGACGCGGCGGGCTTCAGCAAGCTATCCGAAGCACAAATTCCCCCATTTGTGGAACGCTTCCTTGGCGGCGTGCGCGAGGCCATGGATCGCCAGGCGCACGCGCCGTTGACGGTGAATACCTGGGGTGATGGTCTCTATTTCACCTTCGAGTCGGTCATCCATGCGAACGAGTTCGCACTCGACCTGAGCGAACTCGTCAACGCAACAAACTGGAAAGAGTATGGCCTCCCTGCAGAGCTTAATTTGCGTATCGCACTGCACGCTGGCCCGGCATTCGAGATTCTCGATCCCGTCACACGCAACAAAGTCTTCACTGGCACGCACGTCAGCCGCGCTGCGCGCATCGAGCCGGTCACCCCACCGGGCTATGTATACTGCAGCGAATCGCACGCTTCGCTGGTCGCGCTTGAAAACAACGATTCGTACCACTGTGAATTCGTCGGCAACATGCCTTACGCCAAGAATTACGGCGTCTTCCCAACCTACAGCCTGACCCGCAGAAAGGTTGCACTGGCATGATCGAAAACCCCGACTCCTTCTGGGACGAACTGCTGGCCTTCGTCGAGGCCAAGAGCGTCATCCCGATCATCGGTCCCGAACTCGCCATCGTTGAATATGAAGGCCGCACTGAACCCTACCAGCAACTCCTCGCCCGCCAACTCGCACTACGGCTGAAACTTACCGGCCTTGAGGGCTGCCGTAGAAAAACCGATACCGACTGATCGGTGTTTGATTAGTACACCCGACGGTCGAGCCCGGCTTCGTGCAGGATGGTTGTGGCGAGTTCTTCAATCGATTTGGTGGTCGAATTTAAGTATCGGACCCCCGCGCCTTCCATGAGGCGTTCCGCCGTCGACACTTCCCACTTGCAGTTTTCTATCGCGGCATACTTGCTGTCAGGTTTGCGCTCCTGGCGGATTTGCGCCAGACGTTCTGGTTGAATCGACAAGCCCCAAACCTTGTTTTTTAGCTGTGCCAGTACCGGCGGCAGGGTCATTTTTTCCAAATCTTCCGGAATGAGCGGGTAATTGGCAGCCTTGATGCCGAATTGCAACGCCATGTACAGGCAGGTCGGTGTTTTCCCGGATCGGGAAACGCCAATCAAAATAATGTCGGCCTGTTCCAAATTGCGGTTGGTCACGCCGTCGTCGTGCGCCAGGGTGTAATTCACGGCTTCGATGCGATGGTTGTAATCCTTAAAATTGCCAGCCGAATGGCTGCGCCCGATGGCATGGGCGGACTTCACACCCAGCTCGTCTTCGAGCGGCACAATAAAACGGTCAAACAAATCCAGCACCATGGCGTTTGCATTGGCGATCTCAAGTCGCAACTCGTTGTTCATGAGTGAGGTAAACACCAGCGGGCGGCTGCCGGATTCACGATGATTGGCCTCAATCATGGCCATGACATCATGAACTTTTTCAATATTGTCGATAAACGGCAGCGTGATGCGTCGAAATTCGATGTCGTCAAATTGGGTCAGGAGCGAATTACCGAGCATCTCAACGGTAATACCGGTCCGGTCGGAAATAAAAAAGGCGGTTCTTCTATGTGGCACGGGGCACTCCGGTTGATTGACGTGATTCCATTTGTAAATTATTAATTGATCAATTCATATTCCAAACTCGTCATTCCGAACGGCCTTGTTTCGGAAATAAGGTGAGGAATCTGATTGATTGGTGGATAAACGAACGTTGAGGCTGTAGGAAAACCCCCTCGGAAAAAAGTGCGGAAAATATCGATGAATTCAGCCTCTCAGAATCGCGTAGACGGCGCTATCTCCTCGTCGCACGAAAAAAACCGTGCTCGGTCGGAATGACAAATTGTTGATCACGCGCGTAATGAATGCACTTTTCACTTGGAAATGGAATGAGATATCAGCAAAAACGGATCAAAACGACGCGCAACCGGAGGAAAACGGCCACCGTCCGCTATAATTTTACTTCTTTTGCACCGCACCATTTTAATTGCTGTTTGGATTTGCCGTCGCCCTTCCGCTGGCACCCAGCCAAGTGCCCGCCAGGATTGTGACGCGCTCCGCACCGCGTTTACTGCCGTTTTTCCAATCGAAAGCGAAGTTCATGGCCCAAGACTCTGCTCAAGTCCATTCCGCCCCGCGAGTGTTGCCGTTATCACAATGCCGTATGTACGATGTTGCCTTGGTGGGCGGCAAAAATGCCTCCCTCGGTGAATTGATCAGCCAGCTTTCTGCGGCCGGTGTACGCGTACCCGGAGGATTTGCCACTACGGCCGACGCCTTTCGGCAGTTTTTAACGTTTAACCAACTCACCAAAAAAATCAATGTTGCGCTGTCAACATTGGACATTGAGGATTTGGCGGCATTGGCCAAAACCGGTGCGATGGTGCGCGATTGGGTGGTGAAGGCGCTGCTGCCACCTGACTTGGATGCGGAAATTCGCAGCGCCTACGCCGCGCTGACCAAAAACGATGCCGATGCATCGTTTGCCGTGCGCTCATCGGCGACGGCAGAAGATTTGCCGGACGCATCGTTTGCCGGCCAACAAGAAACGTTTCTGAATATCAAGGGCATCGATAACGTCCTCGACGCGATCAAACATGTGTTTGCATCGTTGTATAACGATCGTGCCATTTCGTATCGGGTGCACAAAGGTTTTGCGCATGCCGAGGTGGCGTTGTCCGCCGGCGTGCAGCGTATGGTGCGATCTGATGGGGGCGCTGCGGGGGTTATTTTTACGCTTGACACCGAGTCTGGCTTTCGGGATGTGGTGTTTGTCACCGCGAGTTATGGTCTGGGTGAAATGGTGGTGCAGGGTGCGGTCAATCCGGACGAATTTTATGTCAGCAAACAGTGCCTCAGAAGCGGCAATCCGGCGGTGTTGCGCCGTGCGCTTGGTTCAAAGGCGTTGAAAATGG
>JANPNU010000247.1:0-5130 GCA_031427615.1 Burkholderiales bacterium | reverse complement strand
GGGCGCGGCGCAGACGGTACGCGAGCTGCTACTGCCGATGGCACCAGCGCAACTGCTGTGGATCAATCTGGTAGCGGCGGTGGCGCTGGCGCTACCGCTGGCGTTCGAGGCGAAAGAGCCCAGCATCATGAATCGGCCACCCAGAAATCCGGGCGCGCCGGTGCTGAGCGGCTTCATCGTCATGCGCACCGTTGTGGTGGCGATCCTGATGACCGCCGGGGCGATCGGGCTGTTCCTCTACGAGTTCGAGGCTGCAGGCGCTGGTGGGCCGGAGGCCCTCGCCAAGGCGCAGACGATGGCCGTCACCACGGTAATCATGTTCCAGATATTTTACTTGCTCAACTGCCGTTCGCTGCTCGATTCGATCTGGAAGATCGGAGTGTTCAGCAACAAGACCGTGTTCATCGGCATCGCGGCGATCCTCGTGCTGCAGGCGCTGTTTATCTACGCCCCGTTCATGCACGCGATCTTCGCTTCCGCCCCCCTTGCCATGGGCGACGTGCTCGCGAGCATCCTCGTCGGTGCCGTCATCCTGCCGGTGGTTGGTTTGGAGAAGTGGTGGCGCAGGCGGCGCACGGTCAGAGAAGCGCATGATGGCAACATGCAAATGAATCAGCAATGAACTACGCCCAGAATTTGCAGTTCGCCATGGGGTAGCCCTGCGCCTGGAGTGGACGGTGTCTGTCGATTCGGCCGTTCTTCCAGTTGGTAAGCGACCAAACCTGACATCACTGTTTGAACTGTGCGGGTTTCCATGACAGGCCAAGATGCGATACTCAGGGCGAAATACGGTGCTATAAAAGGCGTTGTATCGGTCGGTTCAACGAGCCGAGTCGTCCAGTTCCAGATCGACCATCAGTTCGTTGGCAAGCCCCTCCAAACCACGCCGCAACTCGTCATCATCAAGGTTTTCTGGTACGGTTAGTTGGGCGTGCATTTGGAACATTTGTTCACCCGACATGGCGCCACTGACGATTTGGGTCTGCAACTTGTCGATGCTGATGCCGCGTTGCGCCAGTTGATTGGATATCCGACGGATGATGCCTGGTCTGTCTTGACCCAGCAGGTTGAGTTTCAATCGGCGGGTGTTTACATTTCCAGTGATCGAACCGCCGGCAGCAACGATAATTTGCATACCGGGTGACGCCAGTTTGCGTAGGGCCGTCATCAACGCTTCAGAATTTTGGTCGGGTGCTTGCAGATGCACGATGCCGGCAAATTGTCCGGCCAGATTGGCCATCAGGCTGTCGGCCCAATTGGCATCGAATTCGGCGGCCTTGTCGGAAATGGCGCTGACCAGACCGGGTCTATCCGGGCCGATGATGGTGACGATAATCGATGTGGTCATGACTGATTTGCCTTTCCGGCGAAAAACAACAGGGTTGCAGTGTGAACCTCTGATTTTAAAGAAAAAAAAACGGGGCACCGCAGCGCCCCGTTTTAACGTCAAAATGGGGTCGGACACTCATGCCACTATTTTACGCATGTCATTCCGGCGAAGGCCGGGATCCAAGGCGTATTTTCAACGCGGTTTGGCAAACTTGGACCCCGGCCTTTATCGAAGTGTATCCCTGTGGGACGCCGGGGAGACTATTTTCTTGTTGCCATTCGTCGTATCAATTTTTGATGACCGCAAAGAGAATCCTCCTTAAGGCAGTGCGATTCGGGTCGGACACCATTTTATTTTTCGAAATACAAACACAAGCACTGTTGCGCATCCTCACGTTTTTTGGTCGTTGGAAAATCCCGTCGCTATTGCACTTTCTAATACGCGGCGCGGGCGACGGATGCATTTCGATCCAACCGCACAGTTGTATACAGCCGGACAATGCAGGCAAATGGCTACGGATTGATGGCGTACACCAACATCATGGGTGAGCCACCGCGTTTGATCTCGGCGCGGATGCTGTTGGTTGAGCCAAATTGTCCGTAAAAGCGCGCCAGATCACCCGTACCATTCACCGGCTGCCCGTTGATCGACGTAATGATATCGCCAACCTGCAAGCCGAGTTTTTGGGCGAGTGTGCCTTGCGCCGCGTCGTTGACCTGCACCCCGCCGTTCGACCCAGGAACAATGCTGCCGAGAAAATTGATTTGTCGTGGGTCTTGTAAAACCGTATTGAGCTCGCCGCGGGAAAGGCTGAAGGTATTGCGTGAATTGGCGGCAACATTGAGCCGAAAACTGGCGGCCGGTTTGGCGGCATGGCTGCTATGAGCGGTCGAATTTCCACGGCTGACCGGGCCACGTTCCAACTCAATTTTTTCACGAACGCCGACACGTGAAATGACGATGTAGTCGGCGTTCACCTCAGCCAAGGTGACGGACTCACTTATTTTTTCGTTTATTCGCACACTGGTGTCGCGCCCGCCCGTGTTCACAACGGCGGCGGACAAGGTTTTGCCGTCGACCGCATAAACACCTTTGAGCCGGATTCCGCTTTGGTTTTCAGCCGCCATCGACGGGTTGGTTTTGGCCTCACCTGAATCAGCCGAATCACCGAAGAGCTGGCGGGCGAGTGCCGGGTCAATCGGCTCGGTTGGGATGGTCGACGTCACCGCGGGTTGTGTGCCCCAAAAAACCCATCCCCACCACGCCAATTGAACGCCCAAGCCAATCACCAGCAACAAGCTGATAATCTGGCTGAAGCGTTTCAAAAAAATCAGGTTAAGGGTCATATTCACTTTGGTAGTTTAGCCAGATCCACATCGAGATAACGCCACGGCGCGTGTGCAAAGGGATGTTTTTTGTATCCCAGTACCCAAGGGTGCACAAGAATCGTTCCCTGCCGCAACAAATTGACCCGCCAAGGATTATCCACCCACAACATTTTTACCATTTGCCGGTAAATCGCGGTGCGTTCAGGGCTATCCGGCATGGTCTGAATTTTTTCATAAAGCGCATCATATTCCGGTTTTGAATACATTGCGTAGTTGGCACCACCGATGGATTTGCTCCAGAACAATTGCAGGAAATTTTCGCCATCCGGGTAATCGGCAATCCAGCCGTAGGTCCACATTTGCACCAGGCCAGCCTGGGCTTGTTTACGCAGGTCGGGTAATTTTTCAATTTTATGAAAGGTCATGCGAATGCCAATATCGTCCATGGCGCGTTTCCATAACTCATTGCGCTGTCGCTCTTTTAGGCGCGGAACCGACGCCTGATCAACCACCAATGGGCTGCCGTCAGGCATTTCTCGATAGCCGTCGCCATCACGATCGATGTAGCCATACAAATCAAGCAGTGCCTTGGCGCGCGCCGGATTGTATTCATGCCATGGCGCGCGTTCATTGATAAAACCCGCCATGCCAGCGGCGATGGGCGAAAACGCCGCGTGCACTTGTCCTTTTTCCAAAATCAGAATTTCATCGTCGATTGGGTAGGCGATTGACATGGCGCGCCGCAGGGCAATTTTTTCCGGCGTGTAGCCGCCGACGATTGGATCCTGCATATTGAACATGGTATAGGTCAGCCACGCGACTTCATCGGGCGTGCGGGAAATGCCAAGTTTTTTCAAATTTGGCGCGACCTTGCCGCCTGGTAAGGCGATGTCGGCATAGGCTTCCGGTAGCGGCCGGATGTAATCGTGTTCATGATTCAGAAAGGCCAGCCAGCGGGTTTGATCTTCATCGATGACATACACTTCAATCTGATCAACCAATGGCAGGCGTTTGCCATGCAAGTGTTTGGTGATGGCAATGTCCGCAGGATCGGTGTTGGCAATGGTTGAAAAAAACTCCTCACGATAATCGGGGTTCTTGGTGAGAATAATGCGTGACGAGCGCCGCCACTCTTTGAGCATATAG
Source organism: Burkholderiales bacterium (assembly GCA_031427615.1). Taxonomy (GTDB): domain Bacteria; phylum Pseudomonadota; class Gammaproteobacteria; order Burkholderiales; family Usitatibacteraceae; genus UKL13-2. The sequence continues at coordinate 1,326 of JANPNU010000247.1, read as the reverse complement.
GGGCCGGTACCGACCGGATGTTCGGCAAACGCATTGCCGTAATACTCGACCACTTCCCGCGCCACGGCAGCCGTGGCCGGCATCGCCAGAATGTAGGACAGGTTGTAGTCGGGTGATTTGAGCCGTAACACCAGCGTGTGGGAAGTCGGGGTTGTAATGCCGCGCACCGGTTTGTCGTAATTAAAGCGGCCCGCTTTTTTGGCATCGGTGACGAGTTCATCGAGACCATCAAATTTGCCGTCGATTAAAAATTGCCACTGCGCTTTGTTGATCGGGTCAATCAGGCGTTTCAAACTGTAAGCATAATCGGCGGCCGTTAATTCGCGTTTTTTTCCGCCGAATGCAATGTGCGATGTGAAATAAATGCCGCGTTTGATGTGCAGCGTGTAGGTCTTGCCATCGGCGGAAATTTCTGGCAATGCCACGGCGGCACGTGGTTGCAGGGCGATGGGGCGCGCCAGATGATCGTAGGCCAGCAGGGAGTCATAAATATGGTCACACAGCGTGCCGGTGTTTTCGTCCGACTCGGCGGCGCAGTCAAAACCGCGTTCGGCGGACGTGGTGGCCACGCGAATGATTTTGGCGGGCGCGGCAGCGGCATGCATGGCAACCATGGCGAACACCACCACCACCGCTGCATACAGATGCACGCCAATGCGCGCTACCAAGCCATGGCCCACCCCCCGCTCTGGCTTGTTCACCCGTTCACTTTCCACTGTTCACTGTTCACGATCAATATCCGGCCAATCAATGCAAGATCCGTGACACACCCTGCTCTTCGGTGACGGTGCCATGGGGCGACAGGGACGCATGATGCAAAATAATGCGCCAGCCGTTTGGGGTCAACATAAAAACGTTGGTGGCCAAAACGGGGGGGGTGCGTTGCTTTTCCTTGGTCGGATCAACCCGCAAAGTGAAGGTCTCGTAAACGCAGTGGACGGCGAGAGTCGGCCCTTCGTTTTTTCGCCATTCGGCAATTTTGATGATGACGTTGGGGCCGCCGGCAAATAATTCGACAAATGATTCTCGCACTGCTGATGTTCCTGCCAGTCGCGCCCCTAGCGGGTGGATGCAAATAATATCGGGCTCATCGGCCCACACGGCCATCATCAGTTTTAGGTCGGCGCGTTCAAACGCGTCATAAAAAGCCGCTTCACAATCGTCGGCGGTCGGAAATAATTTACGTGACATGGTGGCGGTAATTATAGCGGTGCTAACCTGCAAATTTCATGGGGTTGCGTTCGATGAGGTGAAGCGGTTAATTCGCGGCGCCTGCGCCGCGCCCGCTGAACCGGAAAGCCATGCAGGGCTTGCCGAGTCGATGGG
>JANPNU010000246.1:0-6013 GCA_031427615.1 Burkholderiales bacterium | reverse complement strand
GGCCTTGTCTTCCAGCCCGGTGTGCATCGAGCCCATTAATACCCGATTCTTGAGGGTGGTGAATCCCAGGTCGAGCGGGGCGAGTAAATGTGGGTACGGTGACGGCATACAGCCTCCTCTACAACAATAAATGCAAAACGGCTGCCGAAGCAGCCGTTACGCGATGTGCAAAACGTTACAGAACCGACTTTAACAGTTCGCCCATTTTTGCCGGGTTCTTGGTGACCTTGATACCACACTCCTCCATCACCGCGAGCTTTTCCTGCGCCGTGCCTTTGCCACCGGAAATAATCGCGCCGGCGTGGCCCATGCGTTTGCCGGGTGGAGCGGTCACGCCGGCAATAAACCCAACCACCGGCTTTTTCATATTTTGTTTCATCCACCGCGCGCAGGTTTCTTCTGCGTCGCCGCCAATTTCACCGACCATGATCACCGCGTCGGTATCCGGATCGTCATTAAACATTTTCATCACGTCGATATGTTTGAGGCCGTTAACCGGATCCCCGCCAATACCCACGCACGTTGATTGGCCGAGACCCAAATCCATCAATTGACCAACCGCTTCATAAGTCAGAGTGCCAGAGCGCGACACCACGCCAATGCGGCCTTTTTTATGGATGTGGCCGGGCATGATGCCGATCTTGATTTCTTCCGGCGTGATCACGCCCGGACAGTTCGGCCCGATGAGAATGGTTTTCGTGCCCTGCATTTTTTCGCGGGTGCGAATCATGTCGCGCACCGGAATTCCCTCGGTAATACAAATAACCAACTCCATGCCCGCATCGATGGCTTCATTGATCGCCACTGCGGCGAAAGGTGGCGGTACATAAATCACCGAGACGTTTGCACCAGTTTGTGTCTTGGCTTCGGCGACCGTTTCGAAAATCGGGATGCCTTCATAGGATTGGCCGCCTTTTTTGGGGGTAACACCGGCGACAAAACAATTAGCACCGTTGGCGTATTCCTTGCACATTCTGGTGTGGAACATACCGGTCTTGCCGGTAATGCCTTGCGTGATAACGCGCGAGTTTTTATTGATCAGTATAGACATGATTTACTTGCCTGCGGATTGTTTGGCTGCAGCGGCAACAACACGTTCGGCCGCTTCAGCCATGTTATTGGCGGAGATGATGGGCAAACCAGAGTCTTTCAGAAGTTGCCGACCCAGTTCCTCGTTCGTGCCTTTCATACGCACCACCAGTGGCACCTTCAATTGGACCTCGCGCGCAGCTGAGATCACACCGTTGGCGATCACATCACACTTCATGATGCCGCCAAAAATATTGACCAAAATCGCTTTCAGATTCGGATTCTTCAACATGATCTTAAATGCCTCGGTCACCTTTTCAGTGGTGGCACCACCACCAACGTCGAGGAAATTGGCCGGCGAGCCGCCATAAAGCTTGATCACATCCATGGTCGCCATGGCCAGTCCCGCGCCGTTCACCAGGCAGCCAATGTCACCATCGAGGGAAATGTAGGCCAGATCAAATTTTGACGCTTCGACTTCTGCAGGGTCTTCTTCATCCAAATCGCGCATGGCGACAATTTCCGGATGACGATAAAGGGCGTTTGAATCAAAATTCAATTTCGCATCCAACGCCATCACTTTGTTGTCACCGGTATAAATCAACGGGTTAATTTCGGCAAGCGAACAATCACACTCGTCAAAAGCCTGATAAAGCGATTGCATAAACGCGGCCCCCTGTGCCACCGCCTGATCAGGCACACCAATTTTGCGCGCCACTTCTTCGGCCGCGGCCGTGGTAAGACCCACTGCCGGATCAATCGAAACCTTATGTATTTTCTCGGGCGTGTGCTCGGCGACGTGTTCGATATCCATGCCACCTTCGGACGACGCCATCAAAGTCACGCGCTGCGAGCCGCGATCCACCACCATGCCAACATACAGCTCTTTTTTGATATCCGCGCCTTCTTCAATCAACAAACGCTTCACCAGACGACCTTCTGCTCCGGTTTGATGCGTAACCAGCGTCATGCCGAGAATTTGTGATGCATATTCGCGCACTTCGTTGATCGACTTGGCAACCTTCACACCGCCGCCCTTGCCGCGGCCGCCGGCATGAATTTGCGCCTTCACCACCCACACCTTGCCACCCAGTGATTCGGCAGCCTCGACCGCCTCGTCGACCGAAAAACAGGCGATACCCCGTGGCGTGGCCACGCCATATTTGCGCAAGATTTCCTTGCCTTGATATTCATGTACGTTCATGGAGAACCTTTGCGGATAAACCGGTGTTAAACCGGGGATTTATCTGGGATGAGCCGAACGAGATGTGTCGGCTTTGGATTGGCGCTATTTTACCAGCGACGCCGATTGAAACCGGCAAGCTGTGAATTCAGTCTTTGTGGGGCGTGTCACCCTCGCCCGCGATCGATGCCGCGCGAAACCATTTGGGATAGTGTTTTTGGACGGCGGCACTGCTTGCGGCCAGCGCATGACAGCGATCCAATTGAAATGGTTTTTTTTCACCATCCTGCGCCACCTGCCCGGCCAAGGTCTGGAACGCGGTCGTCGCCACCACACCTATCAAATCAGTTAGGTGCGTGCAACCTTTGATGCCACCAAATGTTTTGCGGACCTTCTCGCCAAAACCCGGCCGCAGCGACATTCCGATTAACAGCGAATATTTAGGCGCAATGGTTTCGCAAAAACCAGGATAGGGCATGGCGTCCGTCACCGCTTCCGCGCCAACAATGGTCATGGTGGTGTCGTAGGTGATGCGCAACCACATTGAGTGGACGGGCGCACCGGCCGGCCGCTCGCCGTTAACCGTCTGAAACGAATAATCCTTGGTGTCGTGCAAATGACCCTCGACTTCAAACAGACCATCGTCCCGTTTATAGCCGCGAATTGAAATGGACCGGTGGTGCAGCGGCATGCGCGCCGATGGTGCTGATAATGGCATCAAGATTCCTAAGCAGTGACACAAAAACACATAAAAAAACGCCCCGCAGGGCGTATCTTAACCAACAGTTGCGCCCTTCCCAGGGAAGCTCTGATTAAGAGTCCATTTCGTCGCCATACGTTGTTGCTTACACAAAAAAATTTTCTTACATATCAAACATATGCCGCGTCGAATTTGTTGTGCTCGCGCCTAGCACTGAACTTAATCAGAGCTTCCCTGGCTGAGTTTACGATAAGTCTTAATGGCATTGGCAAACTCTGCGCCATTTTGAAATCGTTGCTCGACATCTTTGGCCAATGCTTGATCGATAAAATTCGTCACCCATGCCGGCAATTCCGGGTTGAAATCAAGAATATTCGGATGCGGTTCGTTGGCAATCGCAAACATAAATTGGGTCATGGATTCACCGGTGAACGGCAAGCGACCGCAAGCCATTTGATAAAAGCTGACGCCGAGCGAAAACAAATCTGATCGGCCGTCAATTTTTTTGCCGGCCAATTGCTCAGGCGACATAAACGACGGTGTGCCCAACACCATGCCAGTCTTGGTCTTGGAGGAATCGGTGACGCGCGCAATGCCAAAATCGGCCACCTTTGGCACCTTCGCCTCAGGGTCATACATGATGTTGGCGGGTTTGATATCGCGATGATAAACACCCTGCTCATGGGCATGATTCAGCGCATCCCCAACCTTGATCATGATGTCGCACATTTCATCAAATGGCAGCAGATTCGGAATCTTGGTATTGTCGACCAAATCCTTGCCCTTCAGAAACTCCATCGCGATATAGGCCAGGTCATGTTCATCACCCGCGTCAAAAATACGCACAATATTGGGGTGGTCTAATTTGCCGGCCGACTCGGCCTCGCGGAAAAAACGATCCTTGGCCTCTTGCAATTCTTCGCCGTCAAATTCGTTTGCCAGCGCCATAGTCTTAATCGCAACCACCCGGCCGATTTTGGGATCCTTGCCAAGATAAACCACGCCCATGGCACCTTTACCCAGCTCCTTTTCAATCGTATAACGGCCCAAAGTGGGTTTTTCCGCCGTTCCCGACAGCATCATGGTCGCCTGCGCCGATCGTGCGCTGGACGAGCCGCCAAGGATGATCGTTTCAGACATGGCCTTGGCACGGTTCATGCGATCGGCAACATCACGAAACTTTGGATCGTTCTGGTTGATGTAGGCAAACGCCGATTCCGCCTTGTTGAATTGTCGGCGGCGTTCAAAGTCGAGCGCAAGTGAATAAATATTTTCGAGCAACTGCTCATCAACCGGACATTTGCGAAACTTATCAAACGCCATATCGAGTTGGCCCTGCTGCTGAAACGCCAGACCCAACATACGGTTGGATTCCGCGCCGGCCAAATCGGATTGTTCCTTGCCGCGCTCGGTCACCAGGAATCGTTTGGTGGTGAGCAACAGGTGGCCAATCACCAGCAATGCCGTCGGCAACATGAGTTTGACCCAGAAGCCCGGCCCCATCATCAGGCCAAAGTGGGTCGCGAATAACACTGCAAACAAAACAAGTGTCAGCATGGCCGCAGGCCCGGCGCGTAAGTTGGGCAAAACAAAAACCAAATACGCAATGACTAACAGCAGCGCCGCCAACGTCGCCCACCCGCCCCAAGGCGGGGTACGGAAAAAATGTTGCTGCAATATTGATGAAACCGAGTGTGCCAGAGTTTCAACGGACGACAGCAGACCAATTGGCGTCACAGTGCTGGTGGCAATACCTTGGGCGGTCGCACCAATCAATATAATTTTGTCCTGATACTTGGCGGCCGGGATTTTGCCACTATAAACATCATAAAAAGAATCAACCGGCATCGCCGGCTTGCCGTTGACATCTTTATAAAAATACGGAAACATCAGGCCGGTTTCATCCGTGACAATGCGCAAATTGCCAAGCGTGACACTTTCGCCTGGTGTGACGCGAATATCTTTGGCACCCAGGTTCAGACTTTTGGCGGCGATGGACAATGCCAACGAAGGAAACTGTTGTTGGGCGAAAAAATCAACGGTGGTGATATCGCGGCGAATGCCACCGTCCGAGTCAACAAAAAGGCTGAGGTCGCCGACACTGGACGCGACACTGCCAATCTGCTCGGTTGGATAACCTGGCTGGTCACTGGCAAAGATTCCCACCGCACCCGCCGGCACCACGCTGTTCTTTAAATAATCCGGCAAGGGTTTATCAGGTTTGCCGTTCGGCTGGCGATCTGTTGCGCCCAAATTCAGCGGCAACACCACGTTTCCCGCCGCCTTAATACTCGCGGCCAGACGACGGTCGGTATTCAGCGCCTCTTCCGCCTCTGCGAGGATCGATCCCATCTCGAGCTCAGTTGGACTGAGCGGCAGCGGCTTGATGGGCACTTCTGCCTCGGCCTTACCCTTGTTATAAACCTCAAATAATTTGTTGATGTACAACAGGCCCGGGTCTTTTTGTGGCTCAAAAAAGAACACGGTATGGCCAATCACCTTTGCCTTGGCGGCGGCCAACTGATCGATCATTTTTGCGTGAATTTCACGCGACCAGGGCCATCGACCCAGATTGGCAATTGATTGCTCATCGATGGCGATCACGGCAATCCGATCCGACGCCGACTTGGATGTCGCCGAGACAGCAAGGTCGTATGCGCGGGTTTCCAAGGTAGTGAAAAAGCCTGTTGTGTAATGGAGCATCAACACCACCACCACAATTGTCAGCCCAAAAAACCAGTCCCTAGACCAAAATCCACTTTTTTTCATGTTGTCTCCCTGTGCTGATCCCGCTCGGGTTGATTCTAACAAGAATGTCAATAAACATCCCTACCCTAAGTGAGGCAAACCGGATGGCATGACATAAACCTAGATTCCTCAGTTGACCGCTTATCGCCATCAATAAGTATTTGGCAATGATGAAAATTTTCACGTTCTGGATGATCACCTTTTGGGTGAGCGCGCTACGGGAGTGATTGCACGTTTTTGCGACTCCCTGGCGGCGTTGCTCCTCCTAGCAGGATGTAGCCTGCTTCGTCGTCGCGCCTTGCCAGAAAGCCGCAAAAACGCACACTCACACCCGTCCAACTGAGGAATCTAGG
>JANPNU010000245.1:0-11509 GCA_031427615.1 Burkholderiales bacterium | reverse complement strand
TTCAGCGTTTGAAGGACAAGCTCGGCAATCGATCAAACGCTTCGGGGGAGGTTGAATTTCACGCTGCCTACGCAAATATTATTGGCGACGAAGGTCGTGGTGTTGCCAATATCATGGAGATGGTACGCCATACCCGACTCGATTGCGTGGTTGGCTCCGCCGGCACGTTGCGTCGTGCCTTGGCGGAAAGTATCCACCACTGCGCCCATCGAAAGGCCTTTGGCAAGATGCTGATCGAGCAACCGTTGATGCAAAACTTGCTCGCCGATTTGGCGCTCGAATCCGAAGCGGCAACGGCGCTCGCGTTTCGGCTGGCGCGCGGCTTTGATGAGTCACCAACCGACGAGCAGGCAAAATATTTCACACGAGCCGCGACGGCCATCGGAAAATTCTGGAACTGCAAGCGCGCCATTGCTGCCGTTGGGGAAATGGTTGAAATCATCGGCGGCAACGGCTACGTTGAAGAATCTGTGCTGGCGCGTTTGTATCGGGATATTCCGGTGAACTCCATTTGGGAGGGATCCGGCAACGTGCAATGCCTGGATGTACTGCGCGCGATGCAAAAAGAACCCAACACCATTGACGCGTTATTCAATGAGCTCAATATGGTGGCGGGCGCGCATGAATCATATGATGCATTTATTGGTCGGCTGAAAAACGAATTTTCGAATACCGATTGTCGCGAATTTCGCGCGCGACAAATTGTCGAGAATTTTGCCCTCGCACTGCAGGCGGCGGCATTGCTCAATACTGCGCCGCAATACATCGCCGATGCTTTTTGCCGTTCACGGCTCGCGTCAGATGGTTATCTGAATTTCGGCACTCTTCCAGCGGGAATAGATGCGGAAGGTATTATCAGGCGTTCTGCGCCAATCGTTGTATAGGTCCGCCGACAGGTCGTCCATCAGGCTGCGACAATTGGTTCACCTCCTGAACAACGCATTGAGCGGACCCAAAGAACAAACCAAGCGATGGGGCTGCATTCGTCGGCAATGACAACGGCATACATTTCATAACAAATGGTGGGTAAACCGCCGGCACCGACAGCCGTGCGGCGACCGCGTAAAATATCCGCTAATCAATTTCAGGACAATGCGATGTTTACCGCCACCGCCGTCGTTGCCGACAACAAAGTCGAAATGTATGCCGACCTTAACAAACAACTCGCGGGATTATTGAGCGGGGAGCGCGACTTCATCGCCAATGCCGCGAATTTTTCCGCGTTGGTATTTAATTTTTTGCCGGATCTAAACTGGGCAGGGTTTTATTTGTTACGAGGCGACAGCTTGATCCTCGGCCCGTTTCAGGGCAAACCGGCGTGTGTGCGCATACCTGTTCACCCGCAACCACGCGGGGTCTGCGGCAATTGCGCATTTCACGGTAAAACATTTTTAGTGCCGAATGTCCATGAATTTCATGGACACATTGCCTGTGATTCCGCATCCAACGCAGAAATCGTTCTGCCGATTATTGTGAACGGCAAGCTCATTGGTGTATTTGACATTGACAGCCCAACCATCAGTCGATTTGATGCCGACGATCAGGCGGGACTGGAAACGATGGTCGCGACTTTTATTAAAATGACGGATTTTTCGTAAAAACGCCTGCTGGCGAGCGATTTCAGCCATTTTTGCTTGGAAACGCGCGTCCATATTGGACTTTTATTATTTGTGATTTCCAAGAACCTCAAAAACTCCCTCCCCTGCGTAGGCAGGGGCCTAATTTATGTTGCGGGTTCAATGGCAACCAAAAATTGGATTCCTGCCCGGGCAAGTGCCCGGTTCATCCTGAGCCCGTCGAAGGGCCGGAATGACGAAATTTGTGGGTTTTTAGTTGCCTATTTTATCGCGCCCACAATTTTAACGAAGCGGTTTTCGACCTGTGGTTGCGTGGAATATTTATCGAGCGTTGATGAAAATTGTTCCAGCTCAGCAAGACGGTCATTCGGCGTGGGGTGGGTACTCATCATCAGTGACACACCCGAATCCTCAGACTTGAGACCCGACAAGATTTGAATGGCCGATACCAAACCATAGGGGTCATAACCCGCTCGCGCCGCGAGCGTCACACCGATCCGATCCGCCTCGTATTCCAGCGCCTTGTCGAGCGGACGTAAAAATGCGCCGTTCTTGACAAACTCAATCGCTTCGCCCGCAGCAGCGTTGGACAATGCCCCGGTTAACGCATTTTGGCCGGCGCCGGTTCTGGCGATTTTGTCCGCCGCAGCTGCTTGTGCGGCATCCTGCAACAGCCCGGCCTTGCGCGCCGACTGGATGGCGTTGACCTGATGTTTTTGCATGACATGGGCGATTTCGTGCGCCAACACACCCGCGAGCTCCGATTCATTGGTGAGCCGTTTGACCAATCCAATCGACACAAATACCTTGCCACCGGGTAATGCAAAGGCATTGACCGTTGGGGTATCGAGCACGCCAAACGCCCACGGCAAATCCGGGCGGGATGATTGTGTTGCTACCCAGCGACCAACTCGGTTCACGTAGCGCTGCAAATTTTGATCAGCATGCAACGGTGACGCGCCCAAAATCATCGCGGCGATGCCGTCACCCATGTTGATTTCTTCTGCCTCGGTAATATCTTTGGTCGCTTCAAAAACCTTGGCTCCCTTGTCAATTAATTTATTCAGATTAAAGCCGCCAAATTGCGCGCTGGCTGAAAACGACCACCCGCCCAAAAGGATGACTAGCAGTACAGACCCATTTTTCATCGACGACCTCCACGACCCGCATCGGCGGGATCAGACGCATCCGTTTTATTGAGAGGCACTTCTTTGGCGAAGCGCTCTGCCTCAGACTTGTTGGCAGCGAATGATTTTAATGCCGCCAGTTGCTGTGGATTCGGTGTTGCCGTTTGTAGCTCCTCCGGTGACAGTCCGCGCACCCCCAGTGTGGCACTCTGTGCCCGGGTATTGGTTTGTTTATTACCGCCCAAGAGTTTGTTGAAGCCTGACAGGAATCCGCCGCCACTACTGCTGGTTGGCGACTCTTCCAATATGGCCCCGCCACGCAAATGCATCATGCGTACCCAGCCGGTTTGTGATTCGGTTTTGACACGGCTCCATGCGCCTTTACGTTCCATTAGCTGCACTTTGGCTTGCGCAGCAAGTGATTGTAATGACGACGCGTTGTCGTCAGGCTGCGCGCGTAACTCAGTCGGACGGTTGGTGGTGAGCAGTTCTTGCGCCTGAAGTTGTTGTGCGTGACCCAGGAGGCCAAAAATCGCGGTGATCAATGTAGCACTTACCTTCCACACAACAATGCGCCGTTTTCGCAAAACCATGACATGCTCCAAAAATTGCGCGCCGGAAATTATTATATTTTCAACAGTGTAATGCAATGTGGGCCAATGTGCAGCAACGCCGGGTGGTGAACGCGAGGCCAGCCATCCCGCAATCGCGGTTTGGCCCTCATGGCAACCAATCAATATCCGAGGCGCTGGCAAATGGTTGACGTCAACCCTGCCGAATTCATCGTGTAGAAGTGTAATCCGGGCGCGTTGTTATCAATCAATGTTTGACAAAGGTCGGTGACCACATCCAATCCGAAGGCCTTGATGGATGCGTTGTCGTCGCCATACGCCTCCATCTTGCGGCGAATCCAGCGGGGAATCTCCGCACCACAGGCATCCGAAAAACGTGCCAACTGCGAAAAATTGCCGATCGGCATGATGCCCGGCACAATCGGAATCGACAGACCCATTGCACGCGCTTGATCAACAAAATGAAAATACGCGTCGGCGTTAAAAAAGTATTGCGTAATCGCGGAATCCGCACCCGCCTCAATTTTATTTTTGAAATTTTTCAGGTCATCATGTGCATGACGCGCCTGAGGGTGATATTCAGGATATGCCGCCACGTCGATATAAAAATGATTACCGTGTTCGGCGCGAATAAACGCCACCAAATCTGAGGCATGGCGAAATTCGCCGGCCTTGGCCATGCCCGATGGCAAGTCCCCGCGCAGGGCAACAATCTGTTTGATGCCGGCATCACGATATTGCCGAAGTACCTGGCGAATACTCTCAACAGTGGAACCGATGCACGACAGGTGCGGTGCCCCCGCGTGGCCCGCCGCACGAATGTCGTTTACCGTGGTCAATGTGCCTTGCTGCGTCGAGCCACCCGCGCCGAAGGTCACCGAAAAAAACGTGGGTTTCAATTGGCCAAGTTGCTCGACCACGGCGCGCAATTTGACTGCACCCTCGGCCGTTTTTGGCGGGAAAAATTCGAACGATAAATTTTTTTTGGCGGGTACGTCGTGCGTGGCGGAAATGGTTGTCACAAACAATCCTTGAGTTTGTTCAATAGCTTGGAGATGTAGGCCGGGTCTTGTTGCAGAAAGATTCGGTGCTCGACGAGCTTGTCAGCACGTGCAGAGTTGGGCCAGCCTTGCGGATATACGCTTCGGCAAAGTATTTTCGAGATACTGCTCCACCGCGCGGCGGCGATGATTGAGGATGCGGGTGATGCCAAAATCGAGCTCAGCCAAGTCCATGCGCAGGATCTCGTTCTTGATCAGGCCGACGAATTTTTCGCGCGGGGTCATAAAGCGGCTTTCGAAAAATGTGCCAGCGCAGCCTTCGCTAGCGCCTCATCAAACGTGACCAATGGCGCGCCGAGACTTTCGGCCAGGCAGATGTAGGCCGCGTCGTAGGCGGTGAGTTTCAATTTTGCCGCAAGCGTCAGCATCGCCGCGCCTTCAATCTGCCGGTAACTAACGTCAAAGCGATGGAAGTGGCCAAGCACTTTCACCGCCGCCGGTGCGTCCAGTTGCCGCGACCGGATTTTATTCATGCCGATGTTCGCCATCTCATAGATGAGCAAATTTGGTGCGAACAAGGCATGCCCTTGCACGCGCGCCTGGGCTTCCGCCGCGCGCGGCTCGCCAAAAACCCAGGCGGCAAGTACCGAAGAATCGACGACGAGCGGCGCACGTTTGCTGTATGCAACCTCCGGTTCGGCGACGTACATGGGTGAGGACATCGGCGAGGACATCAATATCCTTTGCGGTGATGATCGGGGTCTTGCCATTGGTTGCCATCGCGACCATCGCGCATGCGACGGACAATTTCCACTGCCGACGTTCCTTTAGGCAATGAGTCGGCAATGGGAATGATTTGGCGCAATAACAATCCAAGTTCCGCGACAGACAGTTTTTCCGCTTGGGGCGTGGATGCGGCAGGTCCCGATACCGTTACCGACTCAACGGAAACCGCAGGGCCTTGTTGCAGGGATGCCTCCAAGAGCGCCATCAATTCGCCCTGCAATGAACGATGATTGGCCTCGGCGCGCCGACGCAATTTTTCTGCAAGCTGGTCGGGCACGTTCTTGACTGAGATATTGACACTCATAACGCCTCCAAAATGTCACAAAACGGCTCCATTATGGCTCCATTAGGACTTTTGTTCAAGCGCAGGCTTCTCAAGCAGCAATTCGTTCATGCGGCGGACGAAGTTGGGCTTGCGAATGTTGGCGTCACGCAATTTCTCCACCAGTGCCGTCCAATCTTTCGCGGCCTGCGCGGATGCGGCAAAGCGCCCGTCGCGAATGCCGCGCAGCATGGCAGCGACGCTGTCGTAGGTGGCGTTGTTGGTCGAGCCGGATGTGGGCGCGGTAAACGAAACGGCCGCTGCCAACAATCTTGCCATCGATGCGCTCATCCGACACGTTGTCGACCGACACCCGCCCCTGGTGGAAATAGCCGCGGCCGCGCTCGATGCTGCGACTGTTCGCGAGCGCGTCGAGCGCGCGAAGAAAATCTACTTTGGCCACAACAAATCCTAATAGCGGTAGCTATCCGACTTGTACGGTCCCTGCTTCGATACATGGATGTAGTTGGCCTGCACGTCGGTCAGTTCGGTCAATTGTGCATTGAGCGTCTTGAGCTGCAAACGCGCGACTTTTTCGTCCAGATGTTTCGGCAGCGTATAAACACCCACCGGGTATTTTTCTGTGTTGGCAAACAACTCAATTTGCGCAATGGTCTGATTGGCAAACGACGATGACATCACGTAGCTCGGGTGGCCGGTGCCACAACCCAGATTCACCAAGCGACCTTTTGCCAACAGGATGATTCGCTTGCCATCCGGGAAAATAACATGGTCAACCTGCGGCTTGATTTCTTCCCATTTGCACGCCTTCTCAATCGAAGCGACATCGATTTCATTGTCGAAATGACCGATATTACAAACAATCGCCTGATTTTTCATCTTGGCCATATGGTCATGGGTAATGATGTGATAGTTGCCTGTTGCCGTGACAAATATGTCGGCCTTGTCTGCGGCGTAATCCATGGTCACCACGCGATAACCTTCCATCGCCGCTTGCAACGCACAGATTGGATCCACCTCCGTCACCCAAACCTGCGCCGACAGGGCGCGCAGTGCTTGTGCCGAGCCTTTGCCGACATCGCCATAACCGGCGACCACGGCAATTTTGCCGGCGATCATGACATCGGTGGCACGCTTGATGGCATCCACCAGCGATTCACGACAGCCATACAAGTTATCGAATTTGGACTTGGTCACGCTGTCATTCACATTGATGGCCGGGAAGGCGAGTTTGCCGTCCTTGTGCATTTGGTACAGGCGATGCACGCCGGTGGTGGTTTCTTCCGTCACGCCTTTGATTTGCTTCAATCGTACCGAGTACCAGGTCGGATCCTTGGCGAGTTTGGCCTTGATCGAGGCGAACAAAATCCGCTCTTCGTCCGAGCCCGGATTGGCGATTACGGATGCATTGGTTTCCGCACGGGACCCAATGTGTAACAACAACGTGGCGTCGCCACCATCATCCAGAATCATGTTGGAATAACTTCCGTCGGTCCATTCAAAAATACGATGGGTGTAATCCCAATAATCTTCAAGACTTTCACCTTTAACCGCAAACACCGGCGTACCGCTGGCGGCAATGGCCGCGGCGGCATGATCCTGGGTCGAAAAAATATTGCACGATGCCCAGCGCACTTGTGCACCGAGCGCTTCCAAAGTCTGGATCAAAACGGCTGTCTGAATGGTCATATGCAGTGAGCCGGTGATGCGTGCGCCTTTGAGCGGGCGGGTGAGCGAAAACTCTTCGCGAATCGCCATCAAGCCCGGCATTTCGATTTCAGCAATCTTGATTTCCTTGTTGCCCCAGTCGGCCAGTTTTAAGTCGGCAACCACAAAGTCATTGCTGTTTGGTGCTTTTAATATTGCATTCATATTTACCTCAATCAGTTTTCAATTTGGACAACGTTATGGTCGATGCACAGGGCAATGAAGATTCACAATCGTGTCACGGTGGGGTCGCGTTCATTACACACGGGCAAAAAAAACGCCCGCAACTTTTCAGTTGCGAGCGCAGTTCGTGAAATCTGTTCCGAGCCTGGTTCACTTCAAGAATGAATCGCAGCGCTCCTCGGATGAACATCATTTTACTGACAACCAGCTGATTTTGCCAGCAAAAATACTCGGCATTTACCGCGCATTTGAGAATGAAATGCACCCATCCAACACGCAATGTCCCTTTTTTTACGGGTGTTTCCAGGCAGTTAGGCACCAAAAGTGCCTAATTTATTAGACTTCTGCATAAACACATCATAACGTTTGTACCAAACACATTGCGATACATCACCTCTCTCATTTCAGTATTCTTGACGCCAATACAAAGCGTATATACACTGCAGCAATGGAGTTCACTTGGTCAGAAACAAAGCAGGCGGCGAACCTTAAGGCACATGGACTTGATTTCGTTGATGCACCCTTTGTGTTCGAAGGCTTGACGTTCACTTTTGAAGACGACCGATTCTCCTACAATGAGCAACGCTTTGTCACACTTGGGTTGCTTGCTGACATTCCTGTCTCAATCATACATACGGAGACCGATCATGAAATCCGCATCATCTCGTTCCGCAAGGCAACCAAACGTGAAATCACCCTCTACCGCAACAACATCTAAAACAGATTGGGCGCGACTCAAATCCAAAGCGCAATCCGCCAAGCCATCAGCCAGGCATCCAGAAGCGGACATCAATCATATTGTGCGCGGTGTGGCGCGTCGCGGGCTTCATCCGCTGCCGCCCAAAGCATCGATCTCATTACGCCTCGATCAAGATGTGCTCGAATGGTTTAAGGCGCAGGGTGCCGGTTATCAAACACGCATCAATGCCGTGTTGCGGGCGTTTCGGGATGCATCGGTCTAGCAGCCTGTCGGACTTAAAGCGAATCGGCTGCAAAATGACCCAATCGGTCCATATTTCCTCGCTTTTCGGCGCAAAGGGGGTCACCATTTGCTTGAAAAGCGAGAAAATCTGTCCTCAATTGGCTCATTTTTCGCTACGATTCTTTAAGGCCGACAGGCTGCTAGGCAGCGCAACTTTGCTGTGCCCACGGGTAGCACTACTGACCAAGGTAGCATGACTTGAAAAAAAATCTGATCCCAATACTCTGCATATCTACATCCAGATAAGGACAAATCATGCAAGTTACGATAACCGAAAATTCTTGTAGCAAAGCAATTTTTACATACCCAATTGTTTTAAACGGACTTAACTACACCCCAACCGAGGCACCATACAAAGATACAGCCTGGAAAAACGCGATTGCCGACAAGTTAGTTAGTGCGGATCGCCGCAACGAATATACGATTACGCTTGGAACATAACTGACCCGTGGCAACGCCTGACGCAAAAAAACCACGGCGCACCGTGGTTTTTTTACTTATAACATCCCCAAAAACTAATTCAATCCCGCTGCCGCCCTTAACGCCGCCGCCATATCAGTGCGTTCCCAAGTGAATTCCGGCTCCTCACGGCCAAAATGACCATAAGCAGCCGTCTTTTCATACCGTGGCTTGAGCAAATCCAGCATTTTGACGATGCCGCGTGGCCGCAAATCAAAATGCGCCTCGACCAATTTGGCGATTTCGGCATCCGGGATCACTCCGGTCCCTTCGGTGTAAACAGTAATGTTCATCGGCCGGGCGACGCCAATTGCATAAGCGACCTGCAACTGACATTGTTTGGCCAATCCGGCGGCGACCACGTTTTTCGCCACGTATCGGGCGGCATAAGCCGCAGAACGATCCACCTTTGATGGGTCTTTGCCGGAAAACGCGCCGCCACCGTGCGGGCAGGCACCACCATAGGTATCCACAATAATTTTGCGTCCGGTCAGTCCGCAATCACCCTGCGGGCCACCCACCACAAAACGACCGGTCGGATTCACCAGAAAACGGGTATTCTGAATCCATTCTTTTGGCAGCACCGGCCGAATAATATTTTCGATGATCGCGTCAATCGCCTCTTGGCGCATTTTCAGGCCATCCGACATTTCTGGATGGTGCTGGGTCGAAAGCACAATGGTGTCAATTGAGTGCGGCTTGCCGTCAACGTAACGCATGGTGACTTGAGACTTGGCATCCGGACGCAGCCACGGCAAACGACCGTCACGGCGCAATTCCGATTGACGCTGCACCAATCTGTGTGCGTAATAAATGGGAGCCGGCATCAATACCGGGGTCTCGTCACAGGCATAACCAAACATCAAGCCCTGATCACCCGCGCCCTGATCCAGATTGTCGTCCTGCGCATTGTCCACGCCTTGTGCAATATCCGGACTTTGTTTGTCATAACAAACCATCACCGCACAACCTTTGTAATCGATACCGTAATCGGTATTGTCGTAACCAATACGTTTGATAGTGTCGCGGGCGACTTTGATGTAATCAACGTTGGCGTGGGTGGTGATTTCACCGGCCAGCACCACCAGCCCGGTATTACAAAGTGTCTCCGCGGCCACCCGCGAGTGCGGGTCTTGCGCGAGAATTGCATCCAGAATCGCATCCGAAATTTGGTCTGAAACCTTATCTGGATGGCCTTCCGAAACAGATTCGGATGTAAATAAAAAATCATTCATGCGTGGGTATCCCCTCAGTCTTGGTTACAAATTTGATTTGAGCCAACGGTGTGCGATGCCACTTGTGGCGCCACACTGCGCTCGTTGATAATATAAACAGGCAATTTTAGCAAAATCCTTCGCCCAACCCAACTTCCTGCTTGCCACCGACCAAATAAACACCTCACCCATGCCAACAGTACCCCAAGCATTTGCCCCATGAAGTGGCTTTTTATGTTTATCGGCGTTTTGCCGCTGCGGGTGAATCACGCCTTGGGCGCACTGCTCGGCCGACTGGTGTGGCAATTTTCCCAGAGACATCGCCAGGTCACTTCCGACAATCTCAACCAATACGCATCGTCACGCGCGCTGGATGCCGGTACGCACGCCGGGCTGTTGCGCCGGGCGATGATTGAACAGGGCAAGAGCTTCACCGAGCTGGCGGTGGCCTGGACAGCGTCCTTGGCCCGCCTCAATCGCCTGGTTTTGCGATGCCCGGACTGGCATCACGTCGATGCGGCGATTACAGCCAATCGTTCAATTATTTTTGTGTCGCCGCACCTTGGTTGTTTTGATATCGCCGGTCTCTATATCGCCGATCGGTTACCAATCACTGCGTTGTACCGCCCACCCAAACAACCTTGGCTGGAGCCGATCATGCAGGCCGGACGTGCCCGAGGCGGTGTCACCACCGCGCCGGCCAATGCGCGTGGCGTACGGGCGCTGTTAAAAACCCTGAAGGCCAACGGCAATATCATGATCCTGCCCGATCAGGTACCCGCCGCCGAAAGTGGTGGCGAGGGGGTCTGGGCAGATTTTTTTTTCCGGCCCGCCTATACGATGACGTTATTGCCACGATTGGCGGCAACCGCCAACGCTGCCGTTTTGTTTTTTTTCGCCGAACGCCTGCCTGGGGGCGGTGGTTATCAGATGCATATCGTCCCACTGAACGAACCCTATTCCACTGACAAGTTGATTGCGGCAAATCAAACCAACACAATGATTGAAAAATTAATTGACATGGCGCCTGCCCAATATTTGTGGGGATACAATCGCTACAAACAACCGGCCGGCGCCCCTCCGCCGCCCCTCTCTTCGTCCTCTCCGCCCTCCCCGCCCTTCCCACCCGCCGCTGCCACCGCAGCGTCCAATTAGTCAAAAGAATCGTTCATGAGAATTGCACTTTTTGTCCTTTGGATCATGCGCTGGTTGCCACAATCATGGGTGGCGGCGACGGGTCATGGCCTCGGAAATTTATTGTTTCATTGGGGACGAAGGCGTATCACCTTGGTCAATCTGGCACGTTGTTTCCCGCAAAAAAGCGACGCCGAGCGAGTGGCGATTGGCCGCGCGGTTTTTCAAAATCTTGCCCGCGCCACACTCGACCTGGGGCACCTTTGGAACGCCCCGATCGATGAGGCCATGCAACGCGGCACCTTGATTGACCGGCATTATTTGGATGAATGGCGCGGCAAAGTGCCGGTGATTCTTCTCGCCCCGCATTTTGTTGGCCTGGACTTTGGTGGGGCAACGGTTTCCCATGAATACCCCGAAGTGTTTTCGATGTATTCCAAGCAAAAGAACAAGGTGTTTGACCGGGCATTGCGCCGCGCCCGCC
>JANPNU010000244.1:0-32116 GCA_031427615.1 Burkholderiales bacterium | reverse complement strand
GTATTGATCGGTGCGTGCTGTGTATTTCAGTCCCTTTGCCGCCGCCCAGGTCGACACTTCGTAATGCAGAGGGATCAGACCGACATCAGCCATGACCATTTCCGCAGCCTTGATAATTGCCACTTCCCTTTTTTTGTCGTCCATTGTTACCAACGCGGTGGCCAGCAGGGCATCAAATGCCGGGTTTGAATATCGACCACGATTGGTTACCCCCATTCCCTTTGCGGAATCAAACGTGGCCAGCAGGGAACGCATGGCAGAGCCCTGTTCGCCCGATTCCGTACCCCAACCGAGCAACATATAGCCAAACTCAAGCTTGGTTGCGCGGGTGAAATAAACGGCGGACGGCATCGTTTCGACTTTGACATCTATGCCAATACGCGTGTACATCTGCGCCAACGCCTGCGCAATGTTGGCGTCGTTAATGTAGCGGTTATTGGGGCCGTGAAGGGTCATAGCAAAACCATTGGGGTATCCCGCTTCTGCCAGCAGTTTCTTTGCACCGTCGACATCAAATTTCATTGGTTTCAACTTTTTGCTGGTGCCATAGAAAAAATCTGGCAACAATTGCGCGGCTGACTGCGCCTTACCTTCCATCACCCGTGAAACGATTGCATCGCGATTAATCGCCATCGACAACGCTTTTCTCACGCGAGCGTCACGAAACGGATTTTTGTCGAGCGGTTTGCCATCCTTGCCGAATACAAACGGCGGTGACTTTTCGGTGCTTTGATTCAAGTGCACGTAAATCACGCGATTTGAAATTTTGTCGGCAAGATTGTATTTTGGATCTTTGGATAATTTGGCAATGTCGGCAGTTGGAACGGTCTCGATCAGTTGCACGTCTCCAGAAAGCAATGCTGCCACCCGGGCAGCCGGATTCGTCAACATTTTGAAGGTGATCACATCCCACGGCTCCTCTCCGCCCCAATATCCGTAATTTGCCTTGAGAATAATTTTTTGGTTGGGCATGTACTCCTGAAATCTGTAAGCGCCAGTGCCAATGGCTGCGCGGCCGGAGTTGTAGTCTTCAGTATTGGCCTTTTCGCCAACGGCTTTGGAAACAATGAGTACAGTGGACAGATCCGAAGGCAACAGTACGTTTGCTGTCGCCGTTTTCAGCACTACCGTATGCGGATCGATAATTTTGACGTCAACAATTGAACGCACAAAGGTGCTAAATGATGACGGACTATTAGGTACGGTCGGCACTCGTTTCAAGGTAAAAGAGACATCGTCGGCTGTAAACGGCGAGCCATCGTGGAAACGCACATTTTTACGCAGCTTAAATTCCCAAGTTAAATCGTCAATGGCGCGCCAGGAGGTTGCGAGGCCCGGGATGAACTTTTGGTTATCATCCGTTTTTACCAAGGCTTCAAACACATGACGCAACAATCCATTGTTCGGCCCAATATTGTGATAGTGCGGATCAATAGATGTGATCGCCGCCTGCAAACCGATGGAGACATCACGCGATTTGGCTTGGGCCAACAAATTGTTACTGGTGGTCACCAGCAAAAATGACACTGAAAATGCGAACGCGTCAACGACTCGAAACATATAAGCCCCCGGCTAATTGTTTGTTTGCTGAGCGGTGATAATAACCGAAAGCCCGACTCGGGCATAATCCAGACGGAAAAATGGACGGGGACGAAACTTGGTAATGATCAAAAATTTTGAGCAACTATTGGCGACCGGCAACGACTCGGCGCTGTTGCGATTTTCACTTGGCAATGCCTATTTGCAAGCTGGCGATTTTGATCGTGCTGCACTGAATCTTTCGGAGGCTGTGGCAAAAGATCCAGGATATTCCGCTGCATGGAAACTGCTCGGAAAGGCGTATGCCGCGAACAATAATATCCCTCTCGCTATTGCGGCTTATAAAAACGGCGTTGCTGTCGCCCTCCAAAAAGGTGACAAACAGGCCGCAAAAGAAATGACTGTATTTTTGAAACGTTTGCAAAAATAGACGATTGCGAGAGCGGGGGGGCAGGTGGTTGAAGTGCAATGCGCCCTCTGACAACTGATCACGTCTGGTGGTCAACAACTATGAGTCGTTATCAGGCAACTTGGTCAAATAGTTATGAATGGCGTCACGTTGCACCTTGCCGTCTAGTGATGAAGCTCCAAGGGCATTGAGCAAGATCAAATGAATGTCACCGTCCTCATTTTTTTTATCGCGTGACATATGCAAAATCATCACGTCGGCGGTGATGTCCGGGAGGCGCAGCGGCAATCCTGCGCGCTTGACAACTGCAATGATGCGCTCGGCGACTTTTAGGTCGATGCGACCCATCGCAAACGAGAAATTTGTTGCCAATACCATGCCACAGGCGACCGCTTCACCGTGCAGCCATTCGCCGTATCCGAGTGCGCTTTCAATCGCATGGCCGAAGGTGTGGCCGAAATTCAACAATGCACGGCCGCCCTTTGTTTCGTATTCATCATCACCAACAACCGACGCTTTTATTTCACATGATCGACGAATGGCATATACCAATGCGGCAGACTCGCGCCGAAGCAGCAAATCTATGTTTTGCTCGATCCAATTGAAAAAATCGGCATCCAACGCAACGCCATATTTGATTACTTCAGCCAGACCGGAGCGAAATTCCCGCTCCGGCAGGGATTCCAATGTCGCCGTATCAATGATCACCCGTCTCGGCTGGTAAAACGCACCAACCATATTTTTTCCGAGCCGATGGTTGATCGCGGTTTTACCACCGACTGATGAATCCACCTGCGCCAGCAATGTCGTTGGAACCTGAATAAATGGTATGCCTCGCTGATAAATGGCGGCGGCAAATCCGACCATATCACCAATCACGCCCCCACCCAGGGCGATCAATACCGTTTTTCGGCCACAAGCATTTTCAAGAAGGCAATCGAAAATTTTGTCGAGTGTTGGCCAATCCTTGTTCGCCTCGCCATCCGGCAGAACAATGCTAAAAATACGCTTCCCAGCTTTCCGTAATGCCGCTTCCATTGCAACACCATACAACGGATAGACAATATTATTCGAGACGACGACCAGCTGGGCATCGCCGGTGACTTGGGTAATATTTGAAATATCGTTTAGCAGACCTTCGCCGATCACTATTTCATAAGTGCGCGCCGCCAGCTGAACCTGCAATGTCGCCGCCAGCGTTGTGGGGGATTGCGACGAATTTACCGCCCGCGACGGGATTGAATTAGTCATACTAAATTTTTAATTCTTGGTGGATAGCGTGAACTGACTGTAGGTCGTTGATTGCGCCAAATATTCCGCAATTTCAGATGCCAATACTCGCGCAAGTTGCAACCGGTTGGTGTGATTGATGTTGATCGTCAAATCCGCAATTTCATTGTATAACGGCCCACGAACCGCGAGCAATCCGGTCAATCTCTCGTGCACATTCGCATTACTTAGTAATGGCCGTTTATTCCGTTTACCACCCATTTGTGAAGTGCGTTTCACCAGTGTATCCACGTCCGCATGCAAATACACAACCAGGCCCCTTGCCGACAGGGCGGCGCGGTTTTCCGGGTGCAAAATTGCCCCGCCTCCGGTCGCCATCACCATGCCATTTTGCTGGGTCAACTCATCAATGAGCGCCGCCTCGCGCTGACGAAAGCCAGCCTCGCCTTCAATTTCGAAAATGGTCGCAATTTCGACGCCGTTGCGACACACAATTTCGTCATCGGTATCAATAAATGGCATATCGAGTATATTGGCCAATGATTTGCCAACAGTGCTCTTTCCGGCGCCTGGCATGCCAATAAGAAAAATATTCTGCGGTTTGAGCATTGTTCAAAATGTGTGCGGTAGCGAAAATAATAATAGCAAACAAAACGGGGCACCATAGGCGCCCCGTTTTGTTTGTTGCCTGTCAAACGCAGTTTAACGGACGGTCAACTGATCCTTGATAATTCTCGGCGTGATAAAAATCAGCAACTCGGTCTTTTCATCGCGCTTACGTGTCGACTTGAACAAATGTCCAATCAGTGGAATATCGCCAATCAACGGGATTTTTGTAACGTCTGTGCGGGTTGTTTGCTCGTATATTCCACCCAGTACAATCGTCTCGCCATTTTCTGCGAGTACTTGTGTTTTAAGAGTACGTGTATCGATTGAGGGAATACCGCCAAATGATGCCCCGACCGCATCCTTTTTGATTTCGATATCCATAATGACTTTGTCGTCTGGCGTGATTTGCGGCGTCACGTCCAACGACAATACGGCCGGCTTAAATTGGGTTGTAGTGCCACCACTTGCTGACTGTGTCTGGAATGGAATCTCTGTTCCTTGTGTGATTGTTGCCTTTCGTTTGTCGGCCGTAACAATTCTTGGGTTAGAGACAATCTTGCCACGATTGTCCGCTTCCAGCGCAGAGAGCTCCAGATTAATAACGTTTCCATTTCCTAAATTAAGAAACGTCAAACCAAGAGAACCGCCACCCGCGACAGGCAAATTCAAGTTCAAATCACCAACTGTCGTCGATGCACCGCCGCGTGCAATATTGTTTGACTGGCCAATACTGCCGCCCACCCCAAGATTACGTCCGTTTGCTGTTATTCCGGATGCGGTTCCAAATCTGGTGCCTAATTCACGTCGGAAATTATCGTCTGCGGTCACTATACGTGCCTCGATCAACACCTGCCGAACCGGTATGTCGAGCTGAGCCAGCAAGCGGCGAACGTCGTCCAGGCGAGCCGGAACGTCCTGCACAAACATGGTGTTGGTACGTGGATCAACCGTTGCAGAACCTCGCTTTGATAGTATTTTTTGCTGTCCATCACTCAACAATGTGCGGACATCAACTGCCTTGGCGTACGAAAGGATGAAACTTTCGGTACGCATTGGCTCGAGCTCAGTCGTTTGCTGGGCAATTTCAAGTGCCAGCTTTTCTTGGGTTGCGAGTTCATCTGACGGTGCGATCAAAACCACGTTGCCGTTTTTGCGTTTTGACAGTCCTTTCGATTGCAAGATGATATCCAGGGCCTGATCCCACGGCACGTCCTTTAAACGCAGCGTCAAGCTGCCGACGACCGTATCGCGCGTGATAATGTTCAATCCTGTGAAATCCGCTATCACCTGTAGCACCGCGCGCACTTCAATATTTTGGAAATTTAGGGAAAGTTTTTCGCCGTTGTAGCCGGTTCCCTGAACAAGTTTGTTTGGGTCATCCTTTAATTGTTTGATCTCAACGATAAACTGGGTGTCGGTCTGGTAAGCCGAATACTCCCAGTTACCTCGCGGCTCAATCATCATGCGGGTATTGGCACCCTGTTCGACCATGTCAACTGTACGAACTGGCGTTGCAAAATCAAGAACGTCAAGTCGTCGAATCAAGTTCCGCGGCGCAGATGTGTTGACGAAATCGACAATGACCAATTTTCCTTGCTGACGAATATCAATACCGGTGGATGCTGACGAAAGATCGACAACAATTCGGCCCTCACCATTGCTCCCGCGTCGAAAATCAACATCTCTAACCGCATGGCGGGTTGTCGTTGTTGCTGGCGACGGTGCGGCAAATCTTGTGACTTGGGCGGTATCTTTCAACGCCCCCTGGCTTACGCCTTCAATTGCCAATATCAGCGCATTCCCGTCGAGGTTCGGGACATATGACAACGCCCTGGAGAGATTAATTACCAATCGAGTTCTGTTGCCTGCCTCAACAACATTCACCGTCCGCACGTCACCTTGGGCAATATCTACAACCGTTTTTCCTGTTCCGTTTGAAACGTTTGGCAGATCAATGGCAATGCGGGCCGGATTGGTCACCGTGAACCCATTTGGAATCCCGCTTAGTGGTGTCTTGAAATTGACTCGCACTATCACCTTGCCGCCTTGTAGAGTTGATGCAGTGATTGATTCAACGGAATTCTTTTCCTGCGCAGTTACCGGCGCGCTAATCGACAGTAGCAAAATCAGGCTCGCGGCGCTAACCATTGCCAATTTGATGGACTTCACCACCTGTGGCAATCGAAACGCGAATAGAAACGAATTGGCATACATATTTACTTTCCTCCCGGCGCAGGACCATCGAGCAACGGCAGCACGCTTTCGCGCTCTGCCCAATCACCCGCGGTGTCTTGCACAATTTCTTTAAGTTTGATTTCGGAATCTGTAACATCGACGATCAATCCAAAGTTCTGACCGAGATAATTTCCTTTTTTGACGCGATATACCGTTTTTTCCGCCCGCACCAGCGCGTAAGTCACGCCAGTTTGCGTAAGTGTTCCGACAAACTTTAGTTGCTCGAGCGAAAAAACTTCCAATGGTTCTTTACGGCGATTTAAGTCCGGCGAATTGGCCCCAGCATTATCTTGTTTGATTGCCAGCTTGCGAGGCTTGAACGGATCGGGCAAATCAAACCCCTCGTATGCAAACGGCGTAAACGGTTTAACCTGCGGCAGCGCCTCAATTTTGCGCGGAACATTCTTTTCTGACTCTTTGACAAACCCGCGCAAATCGGAAAACCCCTCGCCGCAACCGGAAATTATTATTATTGGAAACAACGGCAAAATGCGCTTAAGTAACGAGTAGCGATTCATTACTTTGCCCCCGGCTTGGCTGCTGCTTTGGCACCTGCGGCAGTTTTACGCTGCGTTGCGATTTCATCCGGATCAAGATATCGGTAGGTCTTTGCCTTGGCTTCCATGGAAAGAAACCCGTCTTTCACATTGTCAATTTTTAAATCCGTCAGCAAAACGATTCGCGGCAATTTAGACACGTCACTCGCGAATGCGCCCAGATCGTGATAGTTACCCGTAACCTTTAGGTCAACCGGTTTTTCTGCATAAAACTCTGTAAACATCTCGTTTTGAGCCGGCTTGAATAGTTCGAATTGCAATCCGCGTCCAAGACCGGCCGTATTGATATCAATAATTAGCGCTTCGATCTCTGATTTCGTTGGCAGTTGTTTTAATAATGCACCAAATGATTGTTCGATATCAGCCCGCTGCTGTTGATAGGCTTCAAGATTGACCGCCAGCTTCTTCTTCTCAAGAAACGTTGCCTTTAAATCAGTTTCTTTCGCGGTTTCTTTTGAAAGGTCGGTTTGTTGATCTGCGAATAATAAAAACCATGCGGCGACAAAAATGCCAATAAACACCAATACAAACGCGCCAACTTTAAACAGCCATGGCCAATTGCCAGGGTTTTTTGGATCGAGCTGTTTAAGCTCTTCAATCCATTTATTTAGGGCGTTCATGCTTTTTTCTCTGCGGCTGGTTTAGGTTGGCCACTTTGCCCACCTTTTGACGGAGATCCACCTTTTGCTCCGTCGGCCTTTGCGCGCTTAACAAAAAAATCAAGGTTAAATTCGTTCGCCCGAACCTGATTTACCGTTACGGCCTTGATTTCAATTAGGTTTGGATTTTCTAGGTACGGAGACGCTTCAATATTGCGCATAAATGCGGACACCCTGGCTTGCGATTGTGTGTATCCGGTTACGTTAATTTTGTTACCCGTTTGCCGGATCGATTTTAGGTACAGCCCCTCCGGCAGTTGCCGCAACATTTGGTCTAGCAATTGAACAGGCTCGGAACGATTAAGCTGAAGGCCTTCAACCACTTGTTTCTTGGATAACAATGATGCTGTTTCTTCGCGAATTTTGCGGATCTCTTCTATTTGTTTATCGAGCTTGGCAATTTCATCGGTCAAATATTTGTTGCGGCCCTTCTGATTGTCAACCTGTGCATTAAATACGGTCCACAACAGGCCAACAATCGCGAGCGCAAAAACTGCCGTAAGCGAGGACAAGACGGCAAACTGCTGTTGTCTGGCCTTGCGCCGGACCTCACGATGGGGGAGTAGATTGACGCGAATCATGACGGGTCAAACCTCCGCATTGCCAGTCCGCAAGCCACCATCAATGCTGGTGCATCAACGGTAAGTTGGCGTGGTTTAATCTTGGATGACAACGCCATATTGGCGAATGGATTGGCCACCAATGTATGTACTTGCGTGCGCTGGGCCACCATTTCCTCCAACCCGTCCAACATGGCGCAGCCACCTGACAATACAATGTGGTCAACCTTGTTAAATTGGGTGGAAGTAAAAAAGAATTGCAGTGCCCGCGATATTTCCAGAACGATTTTTTCATTGAATGGCTGCAGTACGTCCGGACCATAATTTTCGGGCAGACCACCTGCTTTTTTGGCGACCTCCGCCTCTTCCACCGGCATGCCAAACTGACGCGAAATGTCTTGTGTAAGCTGGTACCCACCCAGCTGCTGTTCCCGTGAATATACTTGTTGGTCGTCAGCCATCACCGTAACACGGGTGGTTTGTGCGCCAATATCGATTATGGCCGTGACGTCTTTATCTTTGATTCCGGTTGCGCCACCTTTGATCATGTCGAACGCGGCCAGTGCCGCATAAGACTCGATAT
Organism: Burkholderiales bacterium; assembly: GCA_031427615.1. GTDB lineage: Bacteria > Pseudomonadota > Gammaproteobacteria > Burkholderiales > Usitatibacteraceae > UKL13-2. The sequence goes on along the minus strand of JANPNU010000244.1, from coordinate 23,735 downwards.
CCATAACGATCGTTTTGAGTCCCGCTGCTTCGGCGACGGCGACCCGATCTTCGATTTTTTCTTTTCGTGACGCGGCGATTAAAACTTCAACTTCAGTTTCACTGTTTGGCGCTGGGCCAATCACCTGAAAGTCCAAATTGACTTCATCTAAGCTAAACGGGATGTATTGGTTCGCTTCAGACTGGACCTGAAACTCCATATCCTCTTCACGCTGGTTACCATTTAGTAAAACTTTTTTGGTAATGACGGCGGCAGAGGGCAAAGCAAGTGCGATATTCTTAATGCGGGTGCCGAGTTGTTTGTGGGCACGCTTCATGACCTCGCCAGCCGCCTCAATGTTGGCGATATTGCCGTCAGAAACCGTATCTCGCGGCAACGGCTCGATTACATACCGCTCAACGCGAAACAATCCTTTGCCGGCGTCAACGATTTCAACCATCTTGATGAAGGACGAACTGATATCGACCCCGACCAGCGGCGGCGTTTTTGCCCGGAGGAATTGAAACTGATCCGCCAGTTTTTCTTTAAGCATGGAAGGTTAAGCCTTCGTGTAAACGCGGGTTTAACCCCGACGCAAAGCGTTCTGTTTAAAACTATTTATTAACAATTCCAAATAACAAGTTTTATGTTCGTCGGAAAAATTACGCCCAAAATTACATACTGAACATTAAATCAGCGCATTAAAACCGGTTCATTAGAAACAACTTTATACAATTTACATTAAATCCTAGCAACAAGTAACGGACGTGTAAAGCTTTTTCTGGAATTATCACCGTTTATGGACAAGCCAAAATATACCCCTTTGTGCCTATTTTCGGGAATTATTGACCGGCAGCGCAAAAACCGCCGAATTTCGGCCCATTGCCCGAATCTTGCCATCTTTGCCTCGATGCCGACCATCCTCAATTAAGGGGTGCCGATATAATCTCAGCGCCAACTCAATGGTTGGCCTCTTGGATTTGAAAACGCATGGTTCATCGTTGGTGGTTTTATCCTCTTATTTTGGTTGGCTCTTTAGTTCTGGCGTCGATTGGCGTGATTGCGCTAACCCTTGCCTTGCTTTACCCCAACCTGCCTTCCATTGACGCAGTTACAGATTATCGGCCAAAGCTTCCCCTCAAAATTTATACGGCTGAAGGCGACTTGATTGGTGAATTTGGCGAGGAGAAGCGCTCCTTTGTTAAGGTCGGAGACTTTCCCGACGTGATGAAACAGGCCATTTTGGCGGCCGAAGACGAGCGGTTTTACCAGCACGGCGGCGTTGACTACATCGGCCTGACCAGGGCCGCCAGCGCTATTCTGGCGTCCGGGAAGATTAAGGGGGGCGCATCAACGATTACGCAGCAAGTCGCGCGAAATTTCTTTTTGACCAACGAACAAACGCCCACACGAAAAATGTCTGAGTGGTTACTCGCATACAAGATAGAGGCTAATTTATCTAAGGATCAGATTTTTGAAATCTACCTCAACCATATTTTTTTAGGTAATCGGGCGCACGGCTTCGCTGCGGCAAGCCGCGTTTACTACAACAAAGATATCAGTCTGATCAGCGCGGCCGAAGCAGCGATGTTGGCCGGACTGCCAAAAGCGCCGTCATTGTATAACCCGTTTAACAATCTAAAACGCGCAACCTTGCGGCAACAATATGTACTGCGCAGAATGGGTGAACTCAATTTTTTGGCCCCGGCAAAACTGGCGGTAGCAAAGGCGGAAGTGCTGAAATTTAATCGTGGGCGCACCATGTATTCGGTGAGCGCGGAGCACGTCGCTGAAATGGCGCGTCAGGAAGTTTTTGAGCAATATGGCGAAAAAGCCTATGTCAGCGGTATTCACGTCTATACGACCATCCGCAAAGCCGACCAAGAATCGGCCACCGGCGGCCTAAGAAAAGGTGTCATGGAGTATGACCGTCGCCATGGCTATCGCGGACCGGAAGGATTCGTTAATTTGCCGGATGCCAAAGGCAGTAAAGACGAAATTGAGGATGCCGTCGACGAAGCCTTATCAACCAAAGAGGTGGTTGGCGAATTGATGCCAGCGGTAATTACAGACATTGACGCGAAACAAGTTGTCGCGGTCACCAAGCGTAGCGATACGCTTACCCTAACCGGTGATGCGCTAAAGTTTGTCGCACGCGCGATGGCGGATAAGGCCGGCGTGACCAAACTGAAGCGTGGCTCAATCATCCGAATCGGACAGGACGAAAAAAACAATCCCGTCATTGTGCAATTGCCCAAGGTCGAAGCCGGTTTCGTCGCATTAGATCCGTTCGACGGCAGTATTCGCGCGTTGGCCGGTGGTTTTGATTTCACCGCCAACAAATTCAACCATATCACCCAGGCGATGCGTCAACCCGGCTCATCGTTTAAACCATTTGTCTACTCGGCTGCGCTTGAAAAGGGTTTCACTCCGGCCACAATTGTTAATGACGCACCCATAGTATTTGACCCCGGTCGACATGGCGGTCAAATCTGGGAGCCGAAAAATTACGACGGAAAATATGAGGGCCCAATGCGTTTGCGCCAGGCGCTCGTGAAGTCAAAAAACATGGTGTCGATTCGAATTTTGCAGGCCATCACGCCGCAATACGCGCAGGATTACATCACCCGCTTTGGTTTTGATGCCAAGCAGCATCCCGCCTACCTCACCATGGCCTTAGGCGCCGGCTCCGCGACGTCACTGCAAATGGCCGGTGCGTACAGCGTGTTTGTTAATGGCGGTTTTCGCATCAAACCCTACTTTATTGCCAAGATCATCGACGACAAAGGTGCGGTCTTGTTTACCGCCCTGCCGGAGCGCGCCACCACTGATGAAGCCGTCGTCAAGACTGCCGAGCGGGTCATTGATCCGCGGAACGCTTTTATCATGACTTCACTGATGCGCGATGTGGTGCGTTATGGCACCGCTGTCCGCGCCATGAGTCTGGGCAGAAATGATTTGGGCGGCAAGACCGGCACAACGAACGATCACTTTGACGCCTGGTTTGCCGGCTTTAGCTCAACACAGGTTGGCGTTGCCTGGGTGGGTTTTGATAACCCGGCTGATTTGGGAAACAATGAAACCGGCGGTCAAGCCGCATTACCGATTTGGATGCACTATATGGCGCGTTCGATGAAAGGTGTGAAAGAGGTTGACTTGGTGCCCCCGGAAGGCGTCGTCAGCGTTGCCGTTGGTAACGATGGCGGCCAGCCAATTACCGAATTTGTATATGCTGAGAACGTCGGCAATGTTGGTAACAGCCCCGCCGCACTTCGCGAAGCCAACAAACCATCCGAAGAAGTAAAAAATCAGATTTTTTGACGAATCATGCCCGCCGACTCCCCCAGGCGACGCCGGCCAACGGCCGCCAAACCTTCAAAAACGACCGGATGCAGTCCACCGCCCGAACAATCCCATACCCGAACCCGGCAGGTATTGGCGCAGCGCACGGCGCAACTTCTTGCCGGTGGAATGGATGATTACCATACAGCCAAGCTCAAAGCAGCCAAACAACTCGGTCTGTCCACCCGCGATCAAAATGTGCTGCCGGACAATCATGAAATTGACGATGCGTTACGGCAGTACCTGGCCCTGTTTGCCTCTGATACCCAGCCGGTCGCGCTCACCGAATTACGTAAGACCGCCATTCGGGCCATGCAATGGCTGGACGAGTTTTCGCCCTGGCTTCGCGGTGGGGTTTTGACCGGTACGGCCAACGAAACCAGCACAATCGAATTAGAGCTCATTGGGGTCGACGCCAAGATTTTTGAATTGTTTTTGTTGAACCAACCGGTCGAATTCGACATTCGCGAACATCATGCCGGCCAGCGTGATCGCCAAAACCGGGATCGAAGTTTTAAGCCTCGGGTCGTGCCGACCGGTTACTCGTATGAGCTCACGTTCGATGACATCGTCGTCGAAATTTCGCTTTATGAAAACCACGTTGAACGGCAGGCGAAATTTCCTCGGGCAAGTATTAGACACGACCGAATACAACTGGCCGAAGCAATGAATCGATTTAACGCAGCATAGCAGAAGGCAAAAAACCAGCATTGGCGCGCACATTGGGGCAATACTTCGCGGAAGGCGTTGCCGGACCAATCAGATCCCATTTGTTGCCGTAAAGGTCCTCAAATACCGCCACCGTGCCATAACTTTCCTCGCTGGGCGGCCGCAGCCATTTAATGCCATGCGCATCCATCGAATTAAAATCCCGCCAAAAGTCATCGGTATTCAGAAATAGAAAGACTCTGCCGCCGGACTGATTTCCAACGCTGGCAAGTTGCGCCGAATTGGCCGCCTTGGCGAGCAAAAAACAGGTTTCTGTCGCGCCCTTTGGCCGCACACGAACCCAGCGTTTCCCGGGTTGTGTGGCACTCATATCGGTGTCTTCAATCAAGTCAAAGCCAAGCACGGTCGTGTAAAAGTGGATCGCCTCGTCGTAATCGCGCACCACCAACGCCAACCCGGCGAGATGCTGTTTGACTGTCATTTGTCAGAATGAAGAATGCGGGCGGCTTCCAACGCAAAGTAGCTGAGAATCCCGTCAGCACCGGCGCGTTTAAAAGCAAGCAAGGACTCCATCATGATCGCATCGTGATCCAGCCAGCCGTTTTGCGCGGCCGCTTTGACCATCGCGTATTCACCGGACACTTGATAGGCGAAAATGGGTACGCCAAAGGTGTCTTTGGCCCGGCGAACGATGTCCAAATACGGCTGGCCCGGTTTGACCATCACCATGTCGGCACCCTCTTGCAAGTCGAGTGCGATTTCACGCAGCGCCTCATCGGAATTGCCCGGGTCCATTTGATAGTTCTTCTTGTTCGATTTGCCAAGCGACCCAGAGGAGCCAACGGCATCCCGAAATGGCCCATAGTAGGCGCTCGCGTATTTGGCCGCATATGCCATGATGGCAGTATGAATATGTCCGCCAGCGTCAAGCGCGGCACGTATTCGGCCGATGCGACCATCCATCATGTCCGATGGCGCAACAATATCTACGCCCGCTTCTGCATGCACAACCGCTTGTTTTTGCAAGATTGTGATGGTCTCATCGTTCAGAATGTAACCATCGGCGTCAATCACACCGTCTTGACCGTGAGAAGTGTAGGGGTCAAGTGCAATATCGGTGATGAGCCCCAACTCGGGAAAGCGTGTTTTTAACGCCCTGATCACTTCCGGCACCAAACCATTTGGATTCAGCGCCTCGTCTCCACCTGCTGATTTTTTGGAAGTCTCGATCACCGGGAACAAGGCCAGCGCGGGAACACCCAGTCGAACGGCCTCTTCACAAACCGGAAATAACGCATCGATCGACAAGCGCTCGATGCCCGGCATGGAGGCGATGGACTCACGCCGATTGCTGCCTGCCAGAACAAAAACAGGGTAAATCAAGTCGGCAGCGGATAGCGATGACTCACGCACCATGTCGCGCAAGAAAGCGGTTCGTCGCAGGCGGCGCATCCGCCGTTGGGGAAACTGTCCTATATTCATATTTTGTTTAAATTTTAATTGGATTGATGCGTCAGGAAATTGCTTAAACATACCGTCGATCCAACACCTTCGATCGTAGGAAATTTCATTGTGATGTTGAACTTTTACCAGCCTGATCCGTCTATTTGGTTGAAGCGCTTGCGCTTCCCCGCTTCACCTCCCTGAGCGGGGCCTTTCAAAAAAGGCTTTGGGGCATAGGTTAACCCCTTTTCCTATGCCCCTTTTCTATTCCGCCGCGAGTTTTTTAATCGTCTCGCAAATCAAGCTGGCATAAACACTCAGATCATCATTTTTGCGATTTGTTTTTCGGCCTCGTCAACACCGGTTTTTTTCAGGGCAGAAAAAAGCTGTGCGGTTGCGTTGCGATTCGCCAGTCTTAGTTGATCCCGCACCCGTACCAAGGTCTGCGCCTGCTCACTCTTGCTGAGCTTGTCCGCCTTGGTAAGCAAACAATGCACAGGTTTTTTTGTTGGGGCATACCAATCAAGCAACCGTTCATCCGTTGGCTTCAGTGGATGCCGTGCATCCATGATCAAAACCAACCCTTTTAACGCATTGCGACCGGATACATATCCGGCCAGCGTCTCTTCCCAGTGTGCCTTCACCGCTGGTGGCACCTTGGCGTAACCATATCCGGGTAAATCAACCAGCGATTTATCGCCCCCCAACGAAAAAAAATTGATCAGCTGCGTGCGGCCTGGCGTTTTGGAGACAAACGCCAAACGGTTGTGATTGGCGAGCGTATTAATTGCCGATGACTTTCCGGAGTTCGAACGACCGACAAAGGCAATTTCTGCACCGATATCCGGGGGCAGTTGCGCCAAGTCGTGGGCGGAAGCGGTATATACAACGTTGGCAAACAGTTTCACGGGGGGCTCGATCTAGTTTGTTGGTTTCGGATTGGCAGCCGATAGGCTAAAATGGCGCCTACCGTGCAAAAAGCGTAAAAAAGGGTTTGAAATGAAGATGAATTGCGTAATATTGATCAAAATGTTGGCTGTGGTGACAACCATGGGCAGCGCTTTCGTGTATGCCAGCACAGACGCCGCGAAACCGGCCGCCAAGGCGTCCACGCCGGCACCAACCTACGCTGAACGACTTGATCGTGGCAAACAAATTGCCGGCGCAGTGTGTGTTGCCTGCCATGGCTTGGATGGTTACAGCCCAATTTCAGCAAACCCCAACATTGCTGGCATGCCCGGCGAGTATATCGCCAAGCAGCTTGAACTCTATCAATCTGGTAAACGCACAAATGCAATTATGCAAGGGATGGCCGCAAACTTGTCTGCTGACGACATGAAAGCAGTTGGCTCCTATTATTATGCCCAGCGCGGCAAAACCTCAGCCGTGGCTCGCAATCAGGCGGTTGCAACACGCGGTCAAACCATTTATCGCGTGGGCATTCCGACTGCCAACGTGCCGGCTTGCTCTGGCTGTCACGGTGGGATGGGCGCGGGAATTCCCGCCCTCTATCCAAAAGTCGCCGGCCAATGGCCTGAGTATTCAGCCGCCCAGCTTCGTGCTTATGCTTCGGGCGAACGCAAAAATACCCAGATGAACGCCATCACCAGCCGCATGAAGGACAGTGATTTAATCGCTGTTGCCGAGTACATGGCAGGCATGCGCATCGAAGTCGCCGTTAAGGCCAAACAGGCCGGCACAAAATAGCTCATTACCTTGTTCGGGCGTCGATCCGATCGGTTGCATTAATGAAAATGCCGCATCGTTGATGCGGCATTTTCATTTTCAGCCTGGCGAAACCCAATTAACCGGCGATACGCAAACTGTCTGAATAAATTGTGGCGCGGTTGCGCCCGTGGCGCTTGGCGGTTGCCAACGCCTGTTCCGCGCACGACACCAAGGATTGCCGGTCATCGCCATGCTCCGGGAAAAAACTCACGCCAATACTGACCGTGATTTGTTTTTCCAATCCACCAACAGTAATCGGCCTGGCAATGGTTTCAATCAGCTTGTTCGTCACGAGCGTCACGGTATCCACGTCAGAAATCTGCGGGACTACGACCAAATATTTATCGTCGCCAAGTTTGGCAAAAAAATCCGTGTCACGCAGTGCGTTATCAATGCGCCCGGAATATATTTTTAATGCGGCATTGGCTGCGCCCGGCCCCATTTCATCACTAAAAATTTTGAAGTGGTCCAAGTCGAGCAACAGGATGGCAAAGCCGCCAAATGCCCGCTGCGTCGCCGAATCAGCCAATCGCGCGTCAAGGTGTTCAATTGCGACAGGGCAGCTTGCCAGTAATGAATTGCTCATAACAAAATTAAGGTTTGTCGACGAATAACAATTAGCGCAATCGTGCGGACATCGGGTCGATAAAATAACACTCGCACGAATCGCTGTGAGGCTGTCATGATGACGTAGTTATTGTTGCAGCTCGGTAAAAACATCGCGCGCATGCGCCACCGTTTGGTCGATATCCGCATCGGTATGCATTATGGAGACAAAACCGGCCTCGAATGCGGACGGTGCCAAATAAACTCCCCGTTCCAGCATGGCGTGAAAAAAACGATTAAATCGTTCACGGTCTGACCGCATCACATCGGCAAACGAGTTCGGCGTTGATGCCGCGAAAAAAAATCCAAACATTCCGCCAAGGCTGGTAGCACAAAATGTTTCACCCGCATCCCGGGCAGCACGGGTCAAACCTTCACATAACCGCGTCGTACTGGCAGACAACGTTTCATAAAACCCGGGCCGCGAAATAAGTTCCAGCGTTTTGAGCCCCGCCGCAACAGCGACAGGATTTCCGGACAAGGTACCCGCCTGATATACACCGCCCAATGGGGCCATGTGTGCCATCAGGTCACGTCGCCCGCCAAAAGCGCCAACCGGCATGCCACCGCCGATCACTTTGCCGAGGGTTGTTAAATCAGGCGTGATGCCGTAATGACCCTGTGCTCCACCCAGGCCAACGCGAAATCCGGTCATCACTTCATCAAAAATAAGTATGGCGCCATGTTTGGTACACAACAAACGCAGTGCCTGCATGTACGAGGCCGATGGTTTGACAAAATTCATATTGCCGGCGATTGGTTCAATAATTACGCACGCCAATTCAGGGCCGATCGCGGCAAAAGTTTTTTCCAAGTCAGCTTGATCATTAAAGGTCAGAACAACGGTGTCGGCAGCAACAACGGCCGGCACACCGGCAGAGCTGGGATTACCGAAGGTCAGAGCGCCTGATCCCGCTTTGACCAATAGCGAATCAGCATGTCCATGGTAACAACCTTCAAATTTAACAATCTTGTTACGCCCCGTTGCGCCGCGTGCCAAGCGAATTGCGCTCATGGTTGCTTCCGTTCCGGAACTGACCAGCCGCACTTGTTCAAGTGACGGCAACAGCCGACACAAGGTTTCAGCCATTTTAAGTTCAGCCTCAGTTGGCGCGCCAAAACTCAATCCGTCAACTGCGCTGGCCTGCACGGCGGCGACCACTTCCGGATGGGCGTGGCCAACGATGGCCGGACCCCATGAGCCTACGTAATCAATGTAGCGATTGCCGTCTACATCCCACAAATAGGCGCCGTGCCCTTTCTTGAAAAAAATCGGCGTTCCTCCGACCGATCGAAAAGCCCGAACCGGCGAATTAACCCCGCCAGGTATGAGCCGTTGTGACTTTTCGAATAGGGCCTGGCTATTGGTAAATATTGTATTGGCTAACATTCAATTATTTTTTTTAAATAGTCGGTTAAATGCTTTTACACGGGTGGTAATGCTGTCGCCACCCATATCTTGAGGAAAAACATCTGTAATCACCGCCAACGCGTTAGCACCCGCACTAATTATAGGTTTTGCGTTGACCCTTGTAATGCCGCCAATGGCAACAATGGGCACATTAAACATCGCCTTTGCATCAACAATTACCTGCAAACCGGCCCCAGCTGCATTCGGTTTTGTCTGAGACACAAACATGCTGCCAAAGGCAATGTAATCGGCACCGGCTGCAACGGCAATTTGCGCCCGCGACAAATCACCATAACACGACACCCCAACTATAAATTGGTCGCCATTTTTTTTCTTCACCAAGTCGATTTTTTCGTGAAGTTGTTCCATTGCCGCGTCGTCTCGCCCCCAATGCACGCCATCCGCACCAACCGTCATGGCCAACTCCAGATCATCATTAACGATAAATATCGCGCCCACTGCCTGCGCCATCCGGCAAAATCGACGTGCCTCAACGACTTGTGATTTTGGAGCTGTGGATTTTCTACGGTATTGAATCAAGCGGACGCCAGCCACTAACGCCTCGCCGACCATCAATTCCAACCGGTTCCCATCCATGTGCTCTGGCGTGATGACGTATAAGCCTCGGATTTTGTCGATTGCAAAAATGTTTTTCCGACGAGCCATCACCCGCACACTCAATGACGCGAATTGGATGGCTCGACGTCGATAATGGTCGCGCCGGTGTCATCCGCAACCGTTGTGCCGTCGGCGTTTGCAGATTCGTCTTCTTTATCAACTCCATCCTCATCACGCGCCCAAAACATGCGGTCTGGAATATGCTGACCCATACCCGGCCGAAAACCAAACTTCAGGGTTTGCCAAGTATACTCTTGCGCCTCGCGCACCGCTTCCTCGATATCCATCCCACGCGCAATCGTTGCCGCCAGTGCGGATGCGAGTGTGCAGCCAGAACCGTGGTAGCTGCCTGGCAGCCGCTGCCACCGGTCGGCACGCATGACGCCGCGATCACCATATAGGGTGTTGATTACTTCCAACGTTGCGTCGTGTGTGCCGGTAACCAATACGTATTCCACGCCAAGATCAGTCAAACGCCTCGCCAAACGGTCATGACTCAATTCATCGTCATTGTCGTCCATCACCATCAGGCGGCGCAATTCCAGTGAATTGGGCGTGATCACAGTCGTCTGCGGAATGATCATTTCTCGCATCGCCTCCAACGCCTCTTCATTGGCAAATTCATCGCCACGCGCGGACGACAAAACTGGATCAAAAATAAGTGGGATTTCGGGATAATCTGAAACGATTTCGGCAATTGCGGCAATGTTTTCCGCGCTGCCCATTACGCCCAATTTAAAGGCGGCAATCGGAATGTCTTCCAGGATCGCCCGGGCCTGATCTGACACCCAATCCGCATCAATCGCCAGGAATCCCTCAACGCCCGATGTGTTTTGTACGGTAATAGCCGTAATTACCGACAGCGGATGACAGCCCATGCTGGCCAATGTCAGCAGATCGGCCTGCAAACCGGCACCCCCTGAAGGGTCGGTTGCGGCAAAAGTCAGTACGGCTGGAGGAGGTTTGTATAAATCAGACATTAATGTGGCCAATGGTCAAAAAATTACGCCAACGTCACCGGGAATTTCAAAAGCGCAGTTCAGGCGTCAAAAACGCTAAAATTTCGGGACCCAATGTTTCTACTGTTGCATTGTATCGCCGTAAAAAGGCGCGCACCGGTTTTCGCGCCGACAATTTCTCCCAGATTATTAATGTGAGTGTTTATGAGTGATTCCACCACCGCAACCAAAACATGGATGTGTCTTGTTTGCGGCTTGATATACGACGAGGCAGAAGGCTGGCCTGAAGATGGCATTTTGCCCGGCACCAGATGGGATGATGTGCCGGTTGGCTGGGCCTGCCCGGAGTGTGGGGCGCGCAAGGACGATTTTGAGATGGTTGAGCTGTAATTGTCATGCCATCCAAACAATAAAAATTGGTTGCCGACCTGTTATGGCTGGCCAGTTTTGGATCACCAATCTACGATTCCACCCATTTTGTCCGGCAAATCCTGACGCAGGCTAACGCCCGCTCTCGGTACGACGCAGCAATTGCCCCCACTGTTAAAGATTGCCAGATCGCTGCCGATAGCGGTAAGTGGGGGTCTTTTCATTTGCCAACCAAAAATTTCGGCCGTTATGGGCTTGCGGCAGCATCACTAAGTATTGTTTTTGAAGGACAAACGCGCTAACCTTCAGTTCCCTGATCGGCTCATAATTCATCAGAATTCTCGCGATTCTGGCAGCAAAGCTACGCAATTTTCTTGTGGCGGTGTGTATATTGATGGGCGGGCGTTGCGGCACAGGCAGCAATTCCTAGGCGATTGTTAACAATGAATACCAGAAAGTAACTTTGTGACGGAGACAAAAACATTATCGGGAACACGAGTAATGGTGATCGATGATTCGAACACCATTCGCCGTAGCGCCGAAATATTTTTAATGCAAGCCGGTTGTCAGGTCATTCTGGCCGAAAACGGCTTCGACGCCCTTGCTAAGATTGCCGATCATCAACCGGATGTCATTTTTGTCGACATTATGATGCCCCGACTGGACGGATATCAAACATGCGCGTTGATCAAGAAAAACGGCAAACACAAAACCACACCGGTAATCATGTTGTCGTCAAAAGACAGTTTATTTGACCGGGCGCGGGGTCGCATGGTTGGGTCGGATGAATATCTGACCAAACCGTTTTCAAAAGAAAGTCTGCTCAAGGCAGTTGAGGCGCACCTTGCAAACCGGAACGCGCAACAGAACGTGGCTTAATGCGGGGATTAAGCAGCCATAATTGCAACGATTTTCTATCAAATATTAAAGTTTCCTCCAATACTTATAAAATTGGAGTTTCATCATTAACAATTTTTGAACAAGCACGACTGGACTGGAGCAAACAAAATGGCCATAAATAAAATTTTAGTAGTTGATGATTCGCCGACCGAGCGAACCTTCATGGAAGGTTTACTGACCAAGGCAGGTTTCACCGTCATCCTTGCCTCTAGTGGCGAAGAAGGCGTTGAAGTCGCCAAGAGTGCGCAGCCTGACTTGGTGCTCATGGACGTGGTCATGCCCGGCCTAAACGGGTTTCAAGCAACAAGAGCCATTACCCGCGAGGAAACCACCAAACATATTCCAGTTTTCATTTGCACAACCAAGGATCAGGAAACGGACAAGATTTGGGGCATGCGTCAGGGCGCCAAGGACTATATTGTCAAGCCAATCAATGCCCCCGACCTGATTGCCAAAATCAAGTCGCTCGGGTAACGGCGTTATTCCCTGACATTTCGCGCAAACAATGGCACGTAAAACGAGTCTTCGCGAATTTCAGCGCAACTTGGCTGAGCGACTTCGCGATCCGTCGAAGTTGCGCGCGTTTGCCTCTAAACTTGGATTTCAGGTTGGTGACGAAAACTGGTTTGTCAGCCTGTCTGATGTCGCAGAAGTCATTCCCACCCCAAGTTTTGTCAACGTGCCTCAAACCAAGCCGTGGTTTTATGGTGTCGCCAACATTCGTGGCAAGTTGTTTTCAATTGCCGATTTTTCTGGGTTTCAGGGCAATGCGCTCATCGCCGCCAATGCGGAACGCAGGGTGGTGCTGATTAATGAGCGGCTACTTGAGGCGTCAGGCATTGTTGTCAGTCGCATGTTGGGCCTGCGTAATCCCGATTTGTTTACCCGAGAATCTGTTGCTGACACGTCGCGCCCGTGGATAGGGGCGCAATATCGTGATGCCAACGACAAAATTTGGCTGGAACTTGATGTTAAGGCGCTGGCCAGCAACATCGCTTTTTTGAATGTTGGCGAAGCGACAACAGACGGGTCTCAAGTCGCCGGCAATTTCTAGCTGTATCTAGCTGTATAGATCAATCGATCGACGCTGTCAGCAATCATTTTTTACCGCCGTTTTTGGATTTCCAGTATTTGCACGCACTTTTGTACATTCGTAACTTTGCAATAACGATACGACAATTTTTTAATGCCTTGCATTGAAATTTTTTTGATATCAATCGGTTCGGAGAAACCATCATGGCATTCAAAATATCTACGCCGTCCTTTCTGAAGGACAAAGCCAATCCAGACTTGTCCAAGACATCTAGCGGCTCGTCCTCCGTATCCAAATCCCAACCGGCCAAAAAGGCCGACGACGGAGGCCTATTTGGTTCGCTTTTTTCCGCGAAGAAAAAGGTAAACGCGTTGACCAGCACGACAACCGCAACAAAAGCGACGACCGGTCCGACCACCAACTCCGGCTTTGGCAATACCGGCGATCAAACTAAGAAAATTGCCGCCACGGTTGCAGCCAACAAGACGGCGAAACCGAGGAGTGATGCGAGTGGGTTCAGTTTGCCGATGTTGGGGAAATATTCCCTTCAAGTGCAACTTCAGGTGCTCGGAACGCTTGCCGGTGTTTGCTTTACTTTCATGCTTGGCGCGATCGCGTTTGACACGATAAATCGCGGCAACATTTCGACCTGGACCAACATCACTTCACAACTGCAGTTCCACACCCAGCGATTGGCAAAGTCCGCAGGACTTGCCGCCCGTGGTGACCTGAATGCGTTTCCGCAATTGCAGGACAGTCGAGACCAATTTCAAATTTACATGGATGTGCTGAATAACGGTGGCGAGGCATTCAACTCCAAAGTCCCCCACGCCAAAATTTCCGAAGAGCTGACATCGCGCCTAGAGGAGTTGACCAGGCGATATCAAGACGCATCAAATGCCGCAACCGCAATTCTCGCCGCTAAAAATGACTTGAGCAACCTAAGTCGAAACGTTTCGCAAGTGCGAGCGGGCTCGGAGGAGCTGGCAGGTATTTCTCAACAATTAACGGTTGCGTTGCAGCAGTCGGGCACCAACCCTGCCCAAGTTTTAAAAGTGAACCGGCTTACCTTTTTGGCTGAACGTCTTGGTCGCGGCTCCGCCGAAATTCTTGGCGCAGAAATCATTGATCCGGAAGTGACCTTTCTGATGGGCAAGGACACCAACGACTTTCGTGACCTGGTCAAGGCACTTGAGAGCGGCTCGGACGCAGTTGGCGTGTCGGCTGTGACCGGTGAAAATCGTGCTCGGGTTGCAAAACTTCGCGAATCGTTTACGAGTTTCGAAGGTAACGTCAAACCGATTTTGGACAATGTGCAAAAACTGATTTCTGCGCGGCAGTCTGGCCGCGCCCTTCAACAGGGTTCGGAACAGCTGCTATCCAACGTGGAGCTGATGCAAAACGCGCTGGCTGCAGAAACCGGGCATTTACCGCTTATTCTTGCGGCGGCGTTTGGTGTGTTGATGTTTGTCACAATCGGTGCGATTGGTTATTCGTATCTGGTGAATGAGCGCAAACGCGGTGTGGAATCCGAACTGGAAAACAAACGTAACCAGGAAGCGATTTTGCGATTGTTGAATGAAATGGGCGACTTGGCTGACGGTGACTTAACAATACGGGCAAAGGTGACAGAAGACATTACCGGTGCGATCGCTGACTCGATGAATTACACAATTGATGAGTTACGCGCCCTGGTAACGGGTGTTAACAATGCGTCAAACCAGGTGTCGGCGAGATCGCATCAAGCGCAGGCCGTGTCGGTGCAGTTGCTGGATGCCGCGGAAAAGCAGTCAAGAGAAATTCAAATGACAACCGAACAAGTGTTGACGGTGGCAAATACGTTGTCAACTGTGTCAACCAACGCCGAAGAGTCCTCCAAGGTAGCGTTGCGGTCGTTGGCTGCGGCCGATAAGGGCCGTAATGCGGTGCAAAACTCCATTTCCGGCATGAACGATATTCGCGACCAGATTCAGGAGACATCAAAACGAATCAAGCGGCTCGGCGAGTCCTCTCAGGAAATTGGTGAGATTGTTGAGTTGATTTCTGACATTACCGAACAAACCAACGTGCTGGCGTTAAATGCGGCAATTCAGGCGGCCTCCGCTGGTGAAGCCGGACGCGGCTTTTCGGTGGTTGCGGAAGAGGTGCAACGACTGGCCGAACGTTCTGGTGAAGCGACCAAACAAATCGGCGCCATTGTAAAAACCATCCAAGCTGATACCCAGGACGCGGTCGCTGCGATGGAAAAATCAACGACGGGTGTGGTTGAAGGGGCCAAGCTATCTGACGCGGCCGGTCAAGCCTTGAACGAAATTGATTCGGTGACCAAAAACCTTGCCAACCTAATTGAAAAAATTTCAAACGACACACAGGCTCAGGCGGCATCAGCAAATAAGGTAGCGCGCAACATGCAGGATATTTTGGAAATTAATCGCCAAACAACGGCTGGTACACAACAAACAGCGAATTCCATTAAAGATCTCGCAGACGTGGCTTCAGATTTGAAGGCGTCTGTTTCCGGCTTCAAGCTGTAAATAGACAGTAAAAGAAAACGGCATGCCGTATTAATGAACCCGACAACGCCATCAACACTGGATTTAGGACCACTCTCTTGGGTTAAAACCGAGATTGAGCACTCGCTTGCAGAGGCACGATCCAATCTTGACAAGCTTGCCGTTGATGCAAGTGATGTTAAGGCTCTTAAATATGTATCGACGCACCTTCACCAAGTAACCGGTGCGCTTTCAATGGTGGGTCTGGGTGCGGCCACAAAATTTTCTGAGGAAATTGAGGCACTGGTCGCTGGTCTGGGCAGCGCAGATGCACAGGCGGTAATCAAGGAGCGCGTCGCGCTTGCCAAACAGGCCACCGGTTCACTTTCAGCCTATCTGGATTCGTTGATGTCGGGCGCGGCGGATCGTCCTATGTCATTGGTGCCGGCCTACCTCGCGGTCAACCGGGGGCGCGGTGAAAACAGCGCCGCGGAAAGCGATTTGTTTTCGCCGGACTTAAACGTGGCCGTGCCAATGCCGGAGGATACGGTTGCTCTACCGAAGTCAGATATGCTGACAGAAGCAGTTAAGCGACGGCGCAGTTTGTATCAGGCAGGGTTACTGAAATTGCTGCGAGAAAAAGATTTGTCGGGTGGCGCTCGTGATATGCGCAACGCGACCATGGCAATTGAGGCCCTGCAGGTAACGTCGCCAACACGTGCCTTCTGGTACACCGCCAGTGGTTTTTTTGACACCGTTGCGACCAACCCCGCCGAAGCGGGCACCATTGCGGTCCAGCTGTTTGGCAAAATCGATCAACAGATCAAATTGTTAATCGAAGGTGTGCAAAAAGTACCGGAGCGCCTGTTTCGCGACCTGCTGCTTGTAATTGGTAAATCCAAAACGAGCACCGAACGGATTCGCAATATTCGTGCACTGTATCGTCTGGATGAATTGCTTGCCGCCGCGCCGGTGAGCGATTCCGCTTCGAGTGAGGCGGTGCGAACGCTGGTTCGGTCACTTCGTGACCAAGTGCAAACCGGCAAGGAAAACTGGCTTAAATTTACCAGCGGCAATCGCGCTGCGTTGGAAGCGTTTGTGGAACAGGGCGCCATGTTGGCGCAGCATGCCCACCCTCTGCCCAATGCCGGCATGGCGGAGTTACTACGCGTGCTTGGGCTGGTGGGACCACATTTGAAAAAAACCGGCATGCCCGCCACCGAAGTTCAGGCGCTGGAAGTGGCGTCCGCACTATTATTTGCTGAGTCGTCACTCGAAAATTTTGACCGGCTTTCCCCGGAATTTACCGGCCAGGCGAATGGTGTGATTGGTCGCATCAAGGGCGCTATGTCCGGCACGCCGCTACCGGCGCTGGATGCGTCTACCAATGCATTAATGGATGATTTTACCCGGCGGGCGCAAGAACGCTTGCTGATGTTCCAAGTGGGGCAAGAAATTCAAGTCAATCTTTCAACCATTGAGGGAACACTTGACGCTTTTTTCCGCGACCCGATTAAAACCGCCGAATTGGCAACATTGCCGACGCTTTTTTCGCAGGTTCAAGGCGCGTTGTCAATTCTCGAGTTGAATGAAGCGGCTGCGCTGAATCAAATGCTACGCGAACGGGTCGCATTATTTTCGTCTGGTGCGATCAAAGGCGTGGATGACGACGCCGAAGCTGTTGCCGAAGGGGTTTCGGCGATGGGGTTATTTATTTCGGCGATGCAGCAAAACGCGGCTGACGCGCGTGCCGCATTGCTTCCCGCCCTGATTCGGTTTGGCTTGGCCAATAAGCCCGCCGTTGGCGAGGGCAGCCTGATCAAATCGCCGGTTTCAAAAGCGGATGTTGAGGTCGATAAACAAAAAGTGCAGGCGCTTTATTCGGATTGGAAACAGCAGCCAGACGACGCTGCCACACGCAACCTTTTACGCGAGGCTGTCGAGGAACTCAAACAGAACGCGGAAGTTTCCGGTGATTCCTCCGCCGTAAAATCGTCCGAAACGTCATTGCGGGCCATTGATGCGTCGTTTGATCCCAATATTACCGGGGTCCGCGCAGCGCTTGCCGACATCGCTCCAGCCAAACCGGCTGATGCGCCCACACCACAAGTTGTCCAGCTTATCGATGCGCCCGCGTCGGAAGTTGATCAAGAGCTGCTCGACATATTTCTTGAAGAGGCGACCGAGGTGGTCGCCACCATTCGCGAAAGTCTGGAGATTGTTCGCGAATCCTCGCATGACAAAGAAGCGCTGGTTACCATTCGACGTGGATTTCACACGTTGAAGGGGTCCGGCCGGATGGTTGGTCTGACGGATTTAGGCGAAGTTGCGTGGAGCTGTGAGCAGGTGATGAATAAGTGGCTGAAGGGTGAAAAAGTCGCTTCACCTGGATTACTTCTGCTAATTTCGGAAGCGTCGGACAGCTTTGCAAGTTGGGTGGGGTTACTACAATCCAACGGGACGGCGGCGATTGACGCCACTCGTATTGAATCGGTTTGTGAGTTACTGAAAAACGACAAAGAGCTGACAGTCGTCGCCGGCGACCCCCAGACTAGTGGCGCAATCCCGATACCGAGCGTACCGTCTGCTGCTGAAATCTCAAATGCAACAGCCACATTGCCGGCAGTTGAATACCCATCACCAGCCGCGGCTTCCACCCCTGATGAACAAGGAACAAACGAGCTGACGGAACTCGAGTTTGGTGCCTCCGGCCACGCGTCCGACAGTAATACAGTTGGCATCGGCGGGTTGGTTGATCAGGGCGCTGTCGCAAGCGAAGAAACAATCGATATTTTTGCCGAGTTGCCGGCACTCGCGCCATCGACGGCTGACGAAGCTGCATTAGTGAATGACAGCAAACAAGACGGTGTTGAAAACGATGAAATTCTCGTTGGCCACGTACGTCTGTCGCAACCGCTTTACGAAATTTACCTAGGCGAATCAAGTCTGCATATTGAAGTACTCGAAAACGAGATGGCCGCCATCGAGGCCAATCCGCTCACCCCGGTTTCGCACGACTTCATGCGGGCAGCACACACATTAACCAGTTCGTCGCGGACGACCGGATTCGAGTCCATTGCAGTTGTCGCCTTTGCCCTGGAAAAATGGCTGACCGGCGCCATCGAATTGGTGCCTGCGTTTGACGAAAAACGCACGCTCGGAACACGTCAGGCGGTTGATGCGCTGGCTAGTATGGTGCTGGCGTTATACAGCTGTGAGTATCCGGACACCCGTCAGGACATTGTTGCGCTGCTGGTTAATTTGCGCGAAGAATTAAAGTCATCGGCGCGCATCGGCGAAGGCACCCACCTGAGAATACCTTTTGCAACGGCCGATGCCGCGTCTGTCGAAGCGCCAGCAAACATGCTGCCATCGGCTCCGGTTGAAGCAGAGCAGCAGGCAATTGACATCATCGATTTCTCGGCATCGCCTGAATCCATTGGGCTGTCAGAGATACCAACCGTTGAGATTGACCTGCAACCGAGTGATGCACCGACATCCGCTGCGAATGAGCCGGTCGCCACAACTGCGCTATCGCCTGTTTTTCCGAATGAGCCACCCGAAGCAGTCACGCCAAACTTTGCACCAGACCCTATCGATATTTTTGCCATTGCAACATCTGCAGACCTCGTCGCTGCGACTGCCGTATTTGTTGCCAGTGCACCGGAAACCATCGTCGCTGAACCGACCGCTGCACCAACCCCTGCTCCACCAAAACAGGGCGAGCCGGTTCAAAGTTCAAGTGTGTCCAATCAGCCAGTATTTGAATCCGGTAAAGATCGGCGGGCGGTCAAGGACGACATTGATATCGACCTGTTGCCAATCTTTTTGGAAGAAGCAAAAGAAATCGCGCCACAAGTTGGCAATGCGCTTCGCAGCTGGCGTGCCACACCGGACAATCACGCGCCGGTTAATGAACTTGCCCGCCATTTACACACCTTAAAAGGCTCGGCTCGTATGGCCGGTTTGATGCGTCTGGGTGAGCTGGCCCATGCAATGGAAGAGCGCATCATTAATATGGATCGCCAGCCGGCACCGTCGGTCGGCGATTTTGATGCCATTGACGATCGTCTTGATCGGTTTAGCAATGTGCTGGAAAGTTTAAGCGCGGGTGATCTTTCACCGATCATCGAGATTCCAATTGAGTCGGCAGTTGCGGCGCAAATATCGAGCCTGTTGCCAGCACCTATGGCGGCGATTGCCGCTGCCCGCGCGGAGATTGTCGCCGAGGGTGAAAAACTCGAGGGTCGCGAACGTCAGGCGTTGCTGCGGGTAAATGCGGACTTAATTGACCGGTTTGTGAACGAAGCAGGCGAATTGGCGATCGCCCGTTCACGAGTTGACCTTGAAGTACAGGCGTTCAAAAAAGCATTGTTGGAATTGAACGATAACGTTGCGCGGATGAAAGTACAGCTGCGTGAAGTTGAAATTGGCGCGGAATCGCAGATTCAATCACGCATCAAGGAAGCGGAAACGCTCGGCGAGCAGTTTGATCCGCTCGAATTTGACCGTTTTTCGCGCATGCAAGAATTGACACGATTCATGGCCGAAAGCCTGAATGATGTGATCACGCTGCAGCAATCATTGGCGAAAAATATCGACGAAGCGGATTCGGCGTTATTGCAGCAAAGCCGACTCAATCGTGACCTGCAGCAGGGGTTGATGGGCGTCCGATTGGTTCCGCTGGGCAATCTACAGGATCGTTTTTATCGCCTGATACGGCAAACAGCCAAAGAAATCGACAAAAAAGCCAATCTTGAATTCCGTGGCGTGCGGGTTGAAATTGATCGATCCGTGTTGGAAAAAATCACCTCACCATTTGAACATTTGCTGCGCAATGCGGTCGCGCACGGCTTGGAACTACCTTCAGTGCGTGCCGCTGCCGGAAAATCCGAGATTGGTGAAATTTCCATTGATGCCCGCCAGATCGGCAATGAAGTGGTGTTAACTATCGCGGACGACGGCGCTGGTTTGAATTTCAAACGCATTCGCGCAAAAGCCATTGAAAGAGGCATGTTGGACGCCCATGCCGTTGTCACCGATGCGCAACTTACCCAGTTTATTTTTGCCGCTGGTTTCTCGACAGCGGACGGAATTACACATCTTGCCGGGCGCGGCGTGGGCATGGACGTTGTACGCAATGAAATTATCTCACTGGGTGGCCGAATCGATATTGCCTCCAGCGCAGGGCACGGCACAACATTTACCATCGCTTTGCCGTTAACCTTGGCCGTAACACAGGCGGTGATGGTGACCGTGGGCGATACAACATACGCCATTCCATCGGTGATGATTGAACAGGTTCAGGAATACAAAGGCAAACGTTACGAACCATTGCTGAAGCTGAATGAAATTGAATGGAATGGAAATAGATATCCATTACGCTCTATGGAAGTCATCCTCGGCGGCAAACCCAAGGTTTCCGCGCAGCGTCATGCTTTTGTCATTCTGGCAAAAAGCGCACAACAACGCGCGGCCGTTCAAGTCGACAACATAATTGGCAATCGCGAGATTGTGGTTAAGTCGATTGGTCCGCAGCTCGCTCGTATTCCAGGAATTGCCGGCGCAACCGTAATGGGCTCCGGCCAGGTTGTGTTGATCATGAATCCGGTGAAATTGGTATTCCGTGAAGCCGCAACTGTTACCATTGATCAAAGTGTGTCTGACAAGCTGGCGACGGTTTTTTCATCCACCGCGGACGAAACGGGGCCGTCGTCAATCAGGATGGGCGGCGAGACCGAGCAGGTGGTACCGGCTGGGGTATCGCTTGCCGAGGCGTTTGCTGACAATACCGACAGTACCTTTATGGCCGGTGAGAATGCCCAACGCCTGCGGGCAAATCCATTGGTGATGGTGGTTGACGACTCGTTGACGGTGCGGAAAATCACCAGCCGCATGTTGACGCGCGAACACTTTGAAGTGGCGACTGCAAAAGACGGTGTAGATGCATTGCAGCAGCTGCAGGATATCGAGCCAGATCTTATCTTGCTGGATATTGAAATGCCCCGCATGGATGGTTTCGAATTTGCCCGAAACGTTCGCGCTGATCAGAAGACCAAACATATTCCAATCATCATGATTACGTCGCGAACTGCAGATAAACACCGCAATCGCGCACTCGAATTGGGTGTAAATGAATATATGGGTAAGCCATATCAGGAGGAGCAACTGCTGGTGCTGATCCGGCAATTTACCAAGCGGCAATCGGCGACTTAACCCGCCAACTCTTGAGCACGTTTTCTGACAGAAGTCGGCTCTAGACGCCGATTTCGGACGATTTTTGCCTCAAGTCGCGCGCCAATCAACGATTTCTATACTTAGCCCGTGCTCCAAGATACCGTGCCGGTATAGGCGGTTGCCAACACGGCCAATCCAAAAACGATCCTATACCAAGCGAATATCACGAAGCTGTGAGTGGATACGTAGCGAATGAGCCACCGAATCACAACAAAGGCAGACAAAAACGCAGCAATAAAGCCAACAGAGAACATCGGCCAATCTGTCAGGGACAATAAATCGCGCGCCTTCCATAACGAATAAATTGTCGCTGCAAACAACGTTGGGATTGCCAGAAAAAATGAAAACTCTGTGGCGCATTTTCGGGACAGTCCAAAAAACAACCCGCCAATGATGGTCGCACCGGATCGCGAAGTTCCCGGGATCAGCGCAAAACATTGCGCCAGACCGAGCTTGAATGCATCTTTCCAAGTTAACTCATCAATACTGTTGATGACCGGCTTAGTCTCATCGACAGTCCGGCGTTGATACCAGCGCTCAGCAATAAGAATCACCACGCCGCCGACAATAAATGCCAAGGCGACTGGCACGGCGTGAAACAACAGCACCTTAATGTGTTTGCTGAACAAAAAGGCCAGCCCAGCCAACGGTAGAAAAGCGATCAGCAAATTGGTGGCAAATCGCTGGGCGATACGATCGTGAGCAATTCCGGAAAATGTACTCATCAAACGCGACCGATATTCCCAGCAAACAGCAAGAATGGCCCCGGCTTGAATGACAATTTCGAATACCTTGCCTTTTTCGTCGTTAAAACTAAGCAAATCGCCGACCAAAATCAAATGGCCGGTTGATGAAACAGGCAAAAATTCCGTCAGCCCCTCAACAATGCCTAGAATGAATGCCTTGAGCAGTAGCGCGATGTCCATCAAAAACCTAAGTGTAATGAGTAAAAAAAATTAATCTGCCGTATCTCTTCATGGCCGATGGTCGGCAATTTTGATACCAGTGATTTGGTCCTCGCGCCGTCATTCAATTTGCCACCCAATGCGCTTATTTCAATACCACCACCAGTTGATTCGGCCGTAATTCAATTCTCTCGACACGAATAGGTTGGCCAAATCGCATAAATTCGGTTTTGTTCAATGTATAAATCGCCCTTTCCCCAAAATGTTCCCCGGCAAGCTGGGTTGCGGATTTTGCGAGAGCCGCTGACAACGCATTGGGCATATTATCAACACGAACCTGCTCCACCTTGGCGTTCTGCAAGAAAATTGCCCGTGTTGACTCATCGTAACGCGGCATTCCGGACAAGGTCATCTGACCAAAATGGGTTTTGGCGGTAAGCGGCAGATTTACTTCTAGATCAACACCGACGGCAAGCCGCAATTCGGGTTTTGTTGTGCCTGTGGGCAATATCGACACCCGCGGGCGGGTCAGTTTTACCCGCAACAGATCAGCAATATTTCGTTCTATCGGAAAGCGTGCAGCCAATCGATCCGTCATTTCCAAATGGCTCAATATCAGATCTTGCTTAAATATCGATGTAAATGCGCAACCGCCAAGCAATATCAACATGGATAACAGAGCTAAACTTCTTTTTACAAAAATCACCATGCGGGCAGGGCGACTGATCCGTTGTATATGCATTCTTGGTTTCCAATTTTTGTGGAAGGGTCACAAGGTTCCGTTTTTACGAAATATTTCAATTAACCGTGCCATTGCCCATTGCAACCCGCAATCATCACGAGATTTGAAAAATTACTGACCGTTTCTGGGCCCTAGCAGCCTGTCGGCCTTAAAGAATCGGTGCGAAAAATGAGCCAATTGAGGACAGATTTTCTCGCTTTTCAAGCAAATGGTGACCCCCTTTGCACCGAAAAGCGAGGAAATATGGACCGATTGGGTCATTTTGCAGCCGATTCACTTTAAGTCCGACAGGCTGCTAGGCG
>JANPNU010000243.1:0-9021 GCA_031427615.1 Burkholderiales bacterium | reverse complement strand
GGTTGCGGGAAAACCCGCATCCGTGTCGTGGCAAAGTTAACCTGTAAAAACGGCAGAGGAGATGAAACTCTTTTAAAAACGCCACACCATACTATCCCAACCCGGGTGGAGAGACATGACTTAAAGCAAACGGGTAGCCCGTAACCTCGGATATTGTTGAGAAAAGGCTGGCTTGGAACAAGTGCCCGCTATCCATTCCGTCGGACGCGACGCCGCCAGAAAAATGTGTCCCAACTATTTTTAAGCAAAGCTGCGCACGGTGCCCCAATCGCCGATCAATTCCCGCGCTACTCGTATATGACTGTTGGTCTTGCGCCAACAATCGATTGACCTTTTGATCTGGCGCATACATCGACATTCCGGGCGGTAGATAATGAATGCGTGGAACTATTTCGCAGAATCTTCGAACACGCACCGGACGCCCTCATCGTGGTTGATTGCGGCGGACGTATTGTGATGGTCAATGAGCGTACCGAGTCAATGTTTGGCTACTCGCGCCATGAGCTTGCTGGCAAAGTAATTGAGCAATTAGTTCCGGAACGGTTTAAAGGGGGCCATGTCGCCCACCGCGCGCAAGTTGCAACAGCACCGAAGTTCCGTCGCATGGGAGCCTCGCCGCTCGCACAGTTTGCGCTGCGGAAAGATGGGAACGAATTTCCAGTCGAAATCATGATTGCGCCGTTGGACGCGGACGAAGGCGTATTCACCCTGTGTGCTGTTCGCGATATTACCGAGCAAAAAGCCACCGATGTGGAGTTACGCCGGCGCGCGGCTGAACTGGAAGAATTACATGAACAACTGAAGGTACTGGCTAGCCGCGATGCACTTACCGGCCTGTTCAACCGACGCACTTTTCAGGAGCACACAGAGTGGATGCTCAGTAATACTGTGCGGCGCAAGGAAAGCGTTTCGCTGCTGTTGATTGACCTGGATTTCTTCAAACGCATTAATGACCAGTTCGGTCACGCTGAGGGTGACCGGGTGCTCGTGGCAGTGGCCGCGACGCTGCAATCGGCATGTCGTCAAAACGATGTGCCTGCCCGCTACGGCGGCGAGGAATTTGCCGTCGCGCTTCCGGATACCAGCGAAGCGGGCAGTCTTGTGGTCGCGGAGAACTTACGTGGTGCCATCCAGGCTATCGTCGGACTGAAAGTGCCCGCCACAGCAAGCATCGGCATTGTGACCTACATACCTCAACCACAAAAGGAGGTTAGCCCGACCTTGTTTGCGGATTTGGTCCATCAGGCAGATCGCGCGCTATACGCAGCAAAGGACGGGGGTCGGAATCAGGTGTGTCATGTAAATGCGATCACACGGTAGCCGCAAGTGCGACGACCTGTCATCAGAGCGCAAGTAATTGCATGCATACTATTGCGATGTCGACCCAATCAGCGGGCATCCGGGGCCATCTGCGCCAATCCGCTGGTAACTACAAAATTTTGCCGGGATTCATGATGTTGTCCGGATCCAGCGCGCGTTTGATCTGCCGCATCATGTTTAGTGCCACCGCAGATTTGTGTGCAGTGATTTCACCGCGCTTCAATTGGCCAATGCCGTGCTCGGCAGAAATCGATCCACCAAACGCATCAACATGATCGTAAACAATTTTGTTGATGACCTCCGCGTGCGTCAGCCCTTGATTGGCAAGGCCGCAGTTGTAGTGCAAATTGCCATCACCCAAATGGCCGAAACACACCAGGGAAATATCCGGTACGCGCTGCAAAAGCGCCGCATCACATTTTTTAATGAATTCAGGAATTTTTGAAATAGGTACAGAAATATCGTGTTTAACATTTTTCCCAGCCAATCTTTGCGCTTCGGAAATTTCCTCCCGAAGCCGCCACAACTCGGCGATTTGGGCCTCTGAGCCGGCCATCACCGCATCAATCACCTCATCATGCCCCATCGCATCGGACAATTCATTTTCCAACCAATCACGAATGGGTGTGTCCGCCCGGATGTCGTTGATTTCAATCAGCACCTGCCACGCATGCTGTTGGCTGAATGGTTCACGGGTATTGGGAATATGTTGCAGTACAAGTTCAATGCACTGGCGCGACATCAATTCAAAGCCAACGAGCCGATCGGCAAAGGTGCGTTTGATACGATTGAGTAACACCACGGCCATTTGTGGCGACGGCGTCGCCGCCAGGGCGACCACACGCGCCTTTGGTAACGGGAAAAGTTTCAACGTCGCCGCAGTGATCACCCCAAGTGTTCCTTCCGCACCGATCAACAGGTGGCGCAAATCATATCCGCTGTTGTCTTTGCGTAATCCCGACAGGCCGTGCCAGATTTCACCAGCAGGTGTGACCACCTCCAATCCCAACACCAGATCCCGCGCATTACCGTAACGCAGCACATTGGTTCCACCTGCATTGGTCGACAAATTGCCGCCGATGGTGCAGCTGCCTTCGGCCGCGAGCGAAAGAGGAAACAGGCGATCTGCGTCAGCCGCCGCAATTTGGACCGTATGCAAAATCACACCTGCCTCGACAGTGACAGTATCGTTGTCAGTGTCAATTGCCCGGATATGACTCATGCGGTTCAGCGACAAAACAATTGCGTCCCCAGAGGTATCCGGCACGCCACCACCGACCAGTCCGGTATTACCACCCTGGGGCACAACCGGCGTTTTGGTGGCGGCGCAAATCCCCATGACCGCCGCCACTTCATCGGTTGTTGCCGGGCGGACGATCGCCAGTGCCTTGCCGGTAAAGCTTCCACGCCAGTCGGTGAGATATGGCGCCATATCTGATTGTGTTTGAATCAGGCCGGCGTCACCAACAACCGCATGCAGACGCGCGACAAGTGCGGCACGATCAGGCATCCCTATTGGTCGCCGCGAATTTTTGCAAGCATGGCGGTGGTGGAGCGTTCGTGTTGAAAGGCGATCGAATGAACCTGACCGCCCCAGGAGCGCACCTCTTTTGCACCAACCATATCTTCAATCACCCAATCCCCGCCCTTGACCAGCACCTGCGGTCTGGCATTGAGAATACGATTGATTGGAGTATCTTCATCAAACCAGGTGACCAGCGAAACACATTCGAGCGCCGCGATGACCGCCATCCGATCATCCAGGTAATTAATCGGTCGATCATCACCCTTGCCGAGTCGGCGAACGGAAGCATCCGAGTTAAGTGCGACCACCAACGACGCACCCAATGCGGCCGCCTCTGCCAGATAGGTGACGTGACCACGATGCAATATGTCGAAGACACCGTTGGTAAACACCAGCGGTTGCGGGAGTAAACGCGTGCGTTCGGCCAAATCGGACGGCGCGGTGAATTTTTTCTCAAAGTCTGGTTGCATCGTTGAATTCTAACCGACCAAATTGTTGATCATCCAACTCTGGGTCATCTGCTAACACGATTTGACGACAATTGCGACGGCTGGCAGCGGTGGATCACGGCTGCGGGTGACGTCTGGTTTGTGGTCGAATTCAACAATCTTACAATCAGGTCAGCCTACAATACGCTTGCTCAGCTGCCCGCCAATAGGGGCGTTTCAAGACAAAATAGCTGAAACACCCCGATAACATTAACCTTTAGCAATTTTGTCAACGTACTCGAACACCCTGACGATGCGCGAAACCCCAGAGGTGGTGCGCGCCACTTCGGTTGCGGCATCCCCTTCTACTTTGGTGACGATGCCCATCAAGTAAACAACGTTTGCTTCGGTGACGACCTTGACGTGATTTGACGAAAAATTCTTGGCGCCAAGAAAACGCGCTTTAACGTTGGTGGTAATCAAGACATCATTCGACCGACCGGCCAGCGAGGTATTACCACCGATCGCCAGTTCATTGGTCACTCCCTTGACGCTGGCGATCTTACGAACGGCGTCGCCGATTTCTACCCTGGTTTTTTCATCGGCAACTTCACCGGTCAACAGCACAGACAGGTTATAACTGGTCACATTCACGTGCGCGTTCTTGAAGCGGTCGAGCAAAATGACCCGCGCTTTCCATTCCACATTTTCGTCTTCAATATAAATGCCGGTTGAACGGCGATCACCAACTGCCAATGCCGTCGCCCCCACACCCACTGCCGCCAGCGGGAAACAACCCTGCAGTGCAAGTGTACAAATCATGATGGCAGTGCCTAAAAAAATACGTTTCATGTTATCTCCAAAAAAAGCGGGGCCGGTATACGGTTCACCCGATCAGACATCAGATGCCAAATGCATTTTTGACCCACTCAATGCCATCAACGTCAATTGTGCGCATCAGTATCGCATCAAAGCGGCAAGGTGGCGGCTGCCGAAACTTGCTCAAATAGTGTTCGGCGGCGGTCGCAATTCGTCGTTGTTTGGCCAAACCAATACTTGCCGCCGCGCCGCCAAATTGTTCCGACGCGCGATAACGCACCTCGACAAAAACGGTCGCGTCGCCATCTTGCATGATCAAGTCAATCTCGCCAAATCGGCAGCGAAAGTTACGGGCAATGGTTGTTAATCCTTGCGCCAATAAATATTTCTCGGCTATTCGCTCGGCGTTGTTCCCCATTGTCTTGCGACCAAACAATGTTGCCAGGTTCATTCTGCAGACTTGACCAGTTTTGGCTGGCCATCGCGCATTTCCAGCAGCGACAGACTGCGCACAAATTGATTGCCGTCGAGTGAAATTCGTCCGGTTACACCATCAATCGGCGCAAATGAACGCAGCGGCCGGTCGGTCACAATATTGACGTTACCCGCGATCGGTTGTGTAGGGGGTTGCAGCATCGCCGAAATGATTCGCCAGGCGTCAATGCCAAGTGCATACAGCCGCTCATAGTCAACCGGTGTGCCATCCGGAGAACGTGAATAACTCATCACGGCAGCGTGATCCCGCTCGGCAAACCACGGCATCTCCAAATATTTCACGCTATCCAAATCCAGATTGTCCACCGCTTCCGCGCGTGGGTCGACGGAATGCGCCGTGGCGAATACCGGCAACCCGATTGGCAAATACGGTCGCCCAATACGTGCCGCAGGCATACTTGCCGCAATAAAAACGGCATCCGCTTTGCTGGCGTCTTCCTTTTCCATCGCCAATTTCACCTTTGGTCCGTCGACCTGCTCACCACTAAATGCGATGCGAGTGGCAACAGTCCCACCCAGACGCAGCCATTCTTTTTCGAACGCGTCTTGAATGCGTCTGGACAAGGCTGATGGACCACCCAGCAACACGACATTTCTGAAATTCTCCTTAAATGCGATGCGCGCTATTTGGCGCGCGTCGCCATCAAGTGACAGTGAAATATGGAAAAAATTATTGGCGTCGGCCTTGACAATGTCAATCGGCATGTTGAGCGCCAGTGTTGGCAAATACCCCGCTTCTGTCGCGGCCACCGCGGCACCATCACGGGTTATTCCAGCCACTACCGCAACCGCCCCTTCTTGCACGGCTTTGCGATACAGTGAGGCCAGCGAAGGCCCCTCGTCGTCGGCCAGATAACTGCGGTATAAAAATTTATCCTTGCCACCGGCTTCATAGGCGGCAACAAATCCGGCGCGCACCGCTTCAGCCGCCTTGCCGAGGGTTTTTGAAGCGAATGGCAAAATCAATGCAACGCCCTTCGATTGTTCAATCGGCTTGACCTCGTGAAACACGTTTGGCGCGCCGATTGCGCCCGGACCGGCTGGTTTGTCCACGGCAATTTTTGCGTCAATTGCCCCTGCTGTTGCTGGTATCTGGCTTGTGGCTGCGGGGTTGGTCGGCGAAATTGGCTGGGCGGGTGAAACAATCGATGGTTCCGGCTTCGGTTGTAGTGCCGGCGGAGTTGGTGATGCAGGCATGACTTGTGACGCAACATTGGTTGCGTTAATCAATGCAACACACGAAAATAGCACCAATAACAATAAGCCACGGGATTGCCGCATCCGGCACCGCCAATCATGGAAGAAAACCTCGAATGCGCATTATATGTGGTCGCCACCCCGATCGGGAACCTTGGCGACATCACCCAGCGCGCGCTCGATGTGCTCGCCAAGGTGGATATTGTTGCCGCCGAAGACACCCGTAATAGCCAATTTTTGTTATCGCATTTCGGCATCAAGGCCAAACTCATCGCCGTTCATGAACACAATGAACGTAACGCAGCCAATGGCATTGTGAAATTGCTGAGTGAAGGTAAGTCGGTTGCGTTGGTCACCGACGCAGGCACCCCCGCCATCAGTGACCCCGGGGCGCGCATTGTGGCCGCGGTGCATGCGGCGGGCATGGCGGTGGTGCCGATTCCGGGCGCGAGCGCGGTCACCGCTGCATTGTCGGCAAGCGGCGAAGGTGAGGATGGTTTTTTGTTTGTCGGGTTTCTGTCGGCAAAGGCAGGGGAGCGTCAACGCACACTCGAGGCACTTCGCAAAACAGATACCGCACTGGTTTTTTATGAGTCCCCGCACCGGATCATTGAGAGCGTCGCGGCGATTGCCGAAACATTTGGCGCATTTCGCACGCTGGTTGTCTGCCGTGAGCTGACCAAAAAATTTGAGACGATTCAGCGCCTCAAGCTGGCGGATGCGGTGGCATGGCTGGAAAGCGACAGCAATAATCAGCGCGGTGAGTTTGTGTTGGTTTTATCAAAGCCGAGTCAGGACGAGCGTCTTGAGGAAAAAAGTGCCGAAGACGCCAGTCTGGAGCGGACTTTACAAATTTTGCTTGGCGAGCTTCCCGTCAAACAAGCCGTGGCGCTCGCCGTGCAATTAACCGGTGAAAAAAAGAACAAGGTCTACGACATGGCGCTGTCGCTCAAGGCGATGTCCGCCGACCCATCGTTATAATTTGTCCATGCACACGCTGACCATCACCCGACCGGACGACTGGCACTTACATCTTCGTGATGGCGAGGCGATGCGTGCCGTGTTGCCACACACGGCCCGACAATTCGGCCGCGCCATCATCATGCCCAACCTGAAGCCGCCGGTGCGGACGGTCGCCGATGCAAAGGCCTATTACGAGCGAATCGTCAACGCAACACCCGCGGGCATGCAGTTTGAGCCGTTGATGACTTTGTATTTGACAGACAACACCTCGCCTGAAGAAATCATTCGTGCCAGTAAAAGCGGTTTCATCAAAGCGGTGAAATATTACCCGGCCGGTGCGACCACCAACTCGGACTCGGGTGTGACCGATATTCGCAAATGTGATGCGGCGATTGCCGCCATGCAGGAGGTTGATCTGCCGTTACTTCTGCATGGCGAGGTGACCGGCGATGACGTTGATGTATTTGATCGCGAGCATGTGTTCATCGAAAAACATTTAATGCCGTTGGTGCAGCGTTTTCCGAAATTGCGCATCGTGCTGGAACACATCACCACGTCACAGGCCGTAAAATTTGTGCTGGCAGCCAGCGACCGCGTCGCCGCCACCATCACGCCGCAACACCTGTTGTTTAGCCGCAATGCAATTTTTAAAGGCGGTTTGCGTCCGCATTTGTATTGTCTTCCCATCTTGAAACGCGAAGAACACCGACTTGCCCTGCTGGCGGCGGCGACGTCGGGGAATCAAAAATTTTTCCTCGGCACCGACAGCGCGCCGCACACCAAAAACAGCAAAGAGTCCTGCTGCGGCGCCGCCGGCTGTTACTCGGCGCTGCACGCCATGAGCCTGTATGCCGAAGCCTTTGAAAGTGTCAACGCTCTCGACAAACTCGAGGGATTTGCCAGTTTTTTTGGCGCGGATTTTTATCGGTTGCAACGTAATACCACCACCATCACGCTCATAAAACAATCGTGGCAGGTGCCAGACGAGATCCCTTTTGTTGAGTCTGGACTGGTACCGTTGCGTGCGGGGGAAACGTTGTCGTGGCAATTGGCCGAATAGAGTTGCTGGGTTGACCTCGACCGAGCGCTGGATGGTTGCCCGTCCGGCGTTGACAATGCCATTTTTTGACGCCATCCGTCCAAGCCTGCATAGGCTGCCGCTGGATCGTTGGCCGAACCTGACCAATCTGAATACACTTGCCTACGCGACCCGGATTCGCAACCTCGCCAACATGCCTATTCGTTTTGTTGAGGCGGACGATGGCGGATTATCAGCAATGGCGTATGAAACACAAATTGCCCGTACCGGTCGGGTGCCGACCCGGCAAAACTGGCACGATCTGTTCAACGCCCTGCAATGGCTCGCTTATCCAAAAACCAAATCCGTGATCAGTGCCAGTCACGCCACCTTATTGGCCCGTGGTGGTCAAACCGAAGCACGGGCGCGCTCCATTCCGCGCGATGTGTTGACCATGTTTGATGAAAGCGGAATCATTGTGGCCAGCGAAGACGAATCGTTGCTTCAGTTGATTCGCAATTTTCAATGGAAAACATTGTTTGTTGCGCGGCGTGAAGACGTCAGAAACAAGATGCGATTTGTTCTGGTCGGCCATGGCCTCATGGAAAAATCGCTGGCACCATTTGTTGGATTAACCGCCAAAGCGATGTTGTTACGCATTGACGCACAATCAAGCTTGGACACCTCTGCGGCCGCATGGCTGGGCACCGCAGCCAATCTTGCATCCGCCCGCAATTTGTCGCCGTTACCACTACTGGGCATTCCCGGTTGGGATCCACGCAATAACGACCCGTCCTTTTACGACAACACCGACTACTTCCGACCCGGCTATAGGCTTAGGCCGCCTGCGTCCGAGCGCCCGTGAGATAATCCACCCGGAAGCGCGCCAGACAGTCGCTGTGCACTTGTTGCATAGAGGAAAGTCCGGACTCCATCGAGCAGAGTAGTGGGTAACACCCATCCACCGTGAGGTGAGGATTAGAGCAACAGAGACGAGTCGTCCCGCTTGCGGGTGACCAACGAGAGGCGAAAGCCGCGAGTTTGTCACCCCAGCAAGCGGGCGGGTGAAACGGGCAATCTCTACTCGGAGCAAACCCAAATAGGCAGGCGTTGAGGCGGCTCGCGGAGCCTGCGGGTAGGGTGCTAGAGGCGTGCGGCAACGTACGTTCGAGATGAATGACTGTCAATTGTGCGCAAGCACAATCACAGAATCCGGCTTATCGGCGCGCTTCCACTTATTCGATCGGTGATTTGTT
>JANPNU010000242.1:0-2262 GCA_031427615.1 Burkholderiales bacterium | reverse complement strand
GATCAACGCGGTGTCATTCACCAGTTTTATACCCGAGCTTTTGCAGCGCCCCCCTTCTCCCGCCAGCATCTAGCCTGCCGGGATTTTGCAAGGTGCGGTGCACAACCGCTACACCTCAGTGTTTTCCTCCCGGCGATTTTTTTATTGTTTGTCGGAGACTGCCATGCGTCGTTCATTATTTTTTTGCACACTTCTATGTTGCGCGGGCACACTGACGGCCTATGCTCAGCACCCGCACCACGCACCCACCAAGCCCGCTGCTGAAATGCCCACACCGGTGGTACAAAAACCTATCCAGACGGGCTACCAAAAATTCAACGCCAATGAGCCGCTCACCGACTGGCGAGTGGCCAACAACACCGTGCGTGACATTGGCGGCTGGCGGGTTTATGCCAGGGAAGCGGCGGCGAGCGCCAAGCCAATGGGGGCAAAATGAGTGCGCCGCGCACGCCCTTGATCATCATCTTGGGTGTATTACTCAGCGGCTGCGCTGCCACCGCCATCAATCAAAACAACGCCTTTGTAGATGGCTACGCCAAACAAAATGTCGGTGCCGCGGCGACATGGCATAAGAACAACCGGGATCGCGCAGCGGCACGCGAGTTGGCGGAACAACTGCTCGAACAACCACTAGCCGCCGACGATGCCGTGCGATTGGCGTTGGCGCTCAGCCCGGCCTTTCAGATCATGCTGGCGGAAGGCGCGGCGCAATCGGCAGCGGCCACACAATCAGCGCGCCTGTCGAATCCGATCTTCACCTTTGAGAGGTTGACCCGCCGCGAGGGCGGCGGCGTGGATGTGGATATCGGCCGAATGTTGTCGGTATCACTGCTCGAACTGATCTACTTGCCGTCGCGTCGAGAGGTCGCGGAATCCGCACAGGCACAAGTGCGCCTGCGCGGTGCGGCAAGCGTGGTGGAAACGGCCACCAACACGCGAAGAGCCTGGGTGCAGGCGGTGGCTGCACAACAGTCGCTCAGCTACTTCGAGCAGGTGATGGAGGCTGCCGAGGCCAGCGCCGAACTCGCCAAACGCATGTACCAGGTGGGCAATTTCAGCAAGCTGCAGCGTGCCCGCCAGCAGGTTTTTTATGCCGATGCATTTGCCCAACTAGCACGGGCAAAACAAGCCGCCATGGCCAGCCGCGAGGCGTTGATTCGCATCCTTGGGCTCGATTCCGCGCTGGCGGCGAAACTAAAATTTCCCGCCCGTTTACCCGACCTGCCCGCGCAGCCAAAGCCGGAAAGTGTCGTGGCGCAAGGTGCCATCAGCCAGCGCCTCGATGTAAAAATGGCATCAGCCGAGCTTGGCATGCTGGCGGCCAAATACGGCTATATCCGGGCAACAAGTTATGTGAATGCATTTCATCTGGCCGGCATTCGTAATAGCGAAACCGGCAAACCGCCACAGCGCGGCTACGAGTTGGAACTCGCCATCCCGTTGTTTGACTGGGGTGACGCCTCCCGCAATGAAGCGCACGCAAAATATATCGTCGCCATGCAGCGTGTTGTTCAAATTGGCATCGACGCCGAGTCAGGCATTCGCGAGCAATATGCTGCGTGGCGCACCGCATACGACTTATCGAAGCATCATCGCAACGAAATCGTGCCGCTCCGAAAAGCAATCGCCGACGAAGTACTGTTGAAATACAACGGCATGCTTGCAAGTGTGTTTGACCTCTTGGCAGATACACGCGCCCAAATTGGCAGCGTCATTCTGGCAATTGATGCCGAGCGCGATTTTTGGCTGGCCGACGCCGCCTTGCAGGCCGCCATGCTCGGCAAACCAATGGGTATGAGCATGATGCCAAATGCCGCCACCCCGATGAACGATGCTGCCGCAGGTCACTGATTGGCCGCGTAGACAATATTTTCCGAAAGAAAACAAATGACCAACCGCAGACAATTTTTATCCAGCGCCGGCGTGCTCGCCAGCGCGGCCGTCGTCAGCAAGGCCGCCATGGGCGCGGTGCCGGAAGCACCCATGCAAACCAGCGCGGCCATGGTGCCCCCGCCACCGAACGCCGGTCGCCCCTACAATCCGGTGGTGACACTCAATGGCTGGACCCTGCCATTTCGCATGAAAAACGGCTGGAAGGAATTTCATCTGGTGGCAGAGCCGGTGATCCGGGAAATCGCGCCCGGCATGAAGGCCCGACTGTGGGGATACAACGGCCAGTCACCCGGCCCGACCATCGAAGTGGTGGAAGGTGACAAGGTGCGGTTGTTTGTCACCAATAAATTGCCGGAGCACACGACCATT
>JANPNU010000241.1:0-2253 GCA_031427615.1 Burkholderiales bacterium | reverse complement strand
TGGTGCGGCCATGTCGACCAGCGAGGGTGTGGAACGTGCGGTCATCGGTGATTTTGCGGATGAAAAAGCGCGGGGTACATTGTTCGGCTGGTACTATGCGCTGGTTGGGGTTGCCTCCATTCCGGCTGGATTGATGCTGGGATGGTTGTGGCAATCATTTGGTGCAACCGTCGCTTATGCATTCGCGGCCGGTATCGGTTTTGTTGCCACGGCCGTTTTGCATTTCAAGGTTTCGCCGGCGCTGGTCAGACACCACTAGTTTCGGCAGTGCCGCGATGCAATGCGGTAACATCGGCACTTTTTTTGGTTGCCATCAACTGCGCCATCAACCAGGCTTCAAATACGCTGGATTTTTTCCTGTTATTAACACCGAAAGAGCGCCATGTCTCGACCAATCCTCGACGAATCAAAGATCCATGCAGCCATTCAAAATAGAATCGCAACCCATCACCGCGAAATCGTCGATGAGGTTGGTGCCGCCATCGCCGCGCACCCCGTCGTGGTGGTGGGGATGGCGCAAAATCCGATGCCAAAAAAAGCGCGCAAGGCGCTGGATGCGGCAGGCATCAAACACCACTACCTCGAATACGGCAATTATTTCAGTCAATGGCGGCGGCGCAATGCGCTCAAAATGTGGTGCGGATGGCCGACTTTTCCAATGGTATTTGTTAACGGTGTCCTGATCGGCGGAGCGGACGACACCATTCGTATGATTAAAAATGGCGAACTTAAAAAAATGCTGCAAACCAATTGATTGGAGCCGGGCCAACGATGACGGGCAGTTCGCATAGCCAGCAGTAAAGATACATCGTCATCATATTGATCTGGCTTTTGTTTGACGCATATCAAAACGGATTACTGTCATAGGACAATACTGACGATAGGGGTGGATCGACTTTAGTCGCATTGTCCTTAACCTGCATATTTCATGGGTCGCCCGTGGCTTGCTGGGGAGTTCACTCTGAAATCCATTCAATCCAATTTGGAATGTTGGTTCTTCGTAGTGGAAAAGGGCTGCACGCTCGATAGCGGGCGACTGGACGGCGCTTTTTTGTCTTCCTCCCGTGGGATAGCCAAGCTATCCCGTGGTCGGTCAGGCAAAAAATCACTCGCCCATTCACCCACTCTCGAACGTGCCCCCATGAAATATGCAGGTTAATCAAGTGAAGGGGGTGTCCGATGTTCACGCGAATCCTGGTTCCTATTGATGGTTCGAAACTGTCCAAAGAGTCGGCCATCGCCGCCGTTGCGCTGGCCCGCGATCTTGGTGCCGAAGTCATCACACTTGTGGTCACGCCCATCTACAAGATGCGGGTAATCGAAGATGCCGCCTTTGCCCCCGGTACGCTGTCGGAGAGTGATTTCAACAAAGCCGTCAAGCGCAGCAGTAAAACCTATCTGGGTGAAGTCCAGACGATGGCCGAGTCGCGCGGCATCCCGTTTACTGGCGTGGTGGTGTCCAGCGACAAGATTGCCCCTTCGATCGTCGATGCGGCTAAAAAGCATGGTTGCGATTTAATTTTTATTGGTTCGCATGGACGCTCCAACCTCGCTCAGATATTTTTGGGTGGCGTGACCACCAAGGTGCTGTCGTTATCGTCCATCCCGGTCATGGTTTACCGGTTGCCGGAAAAAAAATCAAAAAAAGTCGCTGCGAAGAGTGTTCGATAGAGGTTGGCTCGCCAAAATATTTGACGGATATTTGATGTTCGTCAATACGGCTTTCCCGCACCGGATCATTCTAGAAAGTGTCATGCGGGTCGACGGAAAATATCACCGATTCCAACCGCATCGTGCCGGCGCGAACGTGAGTGTGTCTATTGCCAGTACACATTTTTTTGGAGAGCGATCATAAATGACCTGATTCGTTTTGATCCGTTTGTGGACGCTTTTGCAGAGGCGTTTCTTCCATGGGGGCGTCGAAGCGGATCGCCGTCCACTGAAAATTCAGCAGGCCGCCAGATCACGTATCCGGTTGCCGGTGATTGCATTGTTGCAGAGCCGTCGACCAATAACAAATAGAAGGGATCGGCCATGGCGTACAAAAGCATTCTGGTTCATTTGAAGGGACACGCGCGCGATTCACAAACGCTTGATGTCGCTTGTAATATTCGGCGTCGTTTTGGCGCGCAATCCCGCGAAGAATGCGGAAGCGATACTCCTGCAATTTGGTACGCGCGCATTGTTAATCCAGAACAATCCCAATAAGTCATACCGTCGGCACCAAAGACATATTTGTCACCAATTTGTTTT
>JANPNU010000240.1:0-12516 GCA_031427615.1 Burkholderiales bacterium | reverse complement strand
AACATCTCTGGGAGGAGCTGCGCGAGAAATGCTTTCACGTAGGCGATGCGAACATCTGTGGCATCTGGATAACGTTTCAGGAAATCAGACAAAAACCGCGCCGCAGCTTCATCCGCTGGCCCCGCTGCGGCGATTCCATTTTGTGCGGCGTTGAGGTCAATACCACCACTGCGAATCAGCTGCGCCATGGCGATGGCCGCCCGGGAAAAATCCGGCCGCATTTTCAACGCATTGGCGAGGCCTGCGGTGGCCGCATCGCGATTGCCCGCCAACATGGACGTCACCGCGCGCGCGTAGTGGGCTTCGGCCAACCCCTGAAACGGCTGGGTCAGTTCCACAACCGCATCGGCAACTTTCTTACGGTCAGCGTGCCGCGCCAGCAAATACGGCATTTGTACGAACAAGGCGGGCGCAATTTTTTTGCCCGCGTTTTCTTCGGCTAACCACGCCGACATTGTTTCAAGGACTTTCTCGACCGGCCCATTGGTGCCAAGCAACGCAGCCAATGCCTGGCGGGCGACGGACGACTCCGGCTCCAATTCCAACCAGAGCAATAATGCATTTCTCGCCTCTTCGGATTGGCGCGTCTGAAAAGCAATTTCGGCCGCCCGTCGTGCGACGCGGACATCCTGAGTGCGACCGGCCAAATCAAGCATGCCCCTTGCCGCCAACTGTGATTGTCCACGTTGCCCGGCAATTTCAGCGATTAAAAATTGATACAGCACCTGCGCAGTGGGCGTTTCAGTTCGCGGCGGCGTGGGCTTCGTCGCCAATTGCATTGGGTTCGCAAAAAGCGGATTGATGCCAATTCCCGATGACGCTGGTGTTAAGTCTTTGGGATCATTGGCGCGCGCGCCAATGGCAGTAGCCGCCAACAGCACAGCCAACACCAACAGGCCAAGTACACGCCCCGGCATTAAAAAAATTGCCGGACCGCTCAAACTGGATAAACTTGTTTTATTCATGCCAACATCATAGCGCAACACCGAGGTGAATGTTGCGCCACATGGCCGCTAAACACTTGCTTTTTGCCGTGAGTACAACGGCGTGCCAGAATTGCCAATTGGTATCTTTCAGAAAGTGCCGTGATGCCTGAACTGCCGGAAGTCTAGACCACCCGCCGAGGACTGTTGCCAACGGTCGTGAATCAGAAAATCATGAAAGTGACCGTGCGAGATCGACGCTTGCGTTGGCCTATCCCGGCCGCCTTGGCGCGAACGCTTGAAAAACGCGTTGTCTCTGACGTTTTGCGACGGGGCAAATATTTGTTATGGAATGTCGAGGCCGCAAACGGTGGCGGATTCTTACTTTGTCATCTCGGTATGTCTGGCTCTTTGTTTTCGGTCCAACACGGCGCACCGCCGGCAAAACATGACCATGTTGATATTGTCCTGACCAACAAAACACTGATTCGGTATCACGACCCACGCCGGTTCGGCGCAATGTTATGGATTTCAGGCCCCAAGCCCATCCATCCCTTATTGGCATCGCTGGGACCGGAACCACTTGGCGATGAGTTTGATGGGGCTCATTTATTTCGAACATCGCGGGGTCGATCCGTCAGCGTCAAAGAGTTCATCATGAACGCGCACATCGTGGTTGGGGTGGGAAATATTTATGCTTCGGAAGCATTATTTGTTGCCGGAATCCGCCCAACAACCGCCGCCGGAAGAATCACGCAATCGCGATATGAATTGTTGGCGGCGGCCATCCAACAAACCTTGTCGCGAGCCATCGAGGCGGGCGGGTCAAGCCTGCGCGATTACCTCAAGGTCGACGGAGAGCCTGGATATTTTCAACTAAAGGCAACCGTTTATGACCGCGCCAATGAACCTTGCCGAGTCTGCGGCAGCGCAATTAAAATGATTCGCCAAGGTCAGCGCAGCAGCTATTTTTGTCCGCATTGTCAGCGATAATTGTCCAGCCTTTGCTGTCCAACCAAAAATTGATAAAAATTAAATCATTCTCATGCAAACCAAGCACGTCCTGACTGAACGGCTGGCATCATTGCAGTCTTGGCGCTACGGCGTGTCGGCACAAATTGCCCGGATTCGTGAATTTTTGCAAGTCCAGGGGTACTACTCAGCTGAGAACGAGGCCGCGTTCAAGGTGCTCGACGCAAGCGTACGGTCAGCTGCCATCACCATCATATTTGTTGCCGAGGCAGGGCGCGGCAAGTCCGAGCTGATTAACGCACTGTTTTTCGCTGACTTGGGCGTCCGCCTGTTGCCATCCGGCACCTTACACGCCACGCGCTGCATCACGGAAGTGCGCTTTGACCAGTCCCGAAAGACTGGAATGCGCCTTTTACCGATTGAGTCTCGTGAGGCGCCCCGCCGCTTCCAAGACATTTACAACGATGAATCGGCATGGGCATTTATTGCCTTCGACGCCGACAATCCAGATTCCATTGCGCGGGCATTTTCTGCCCTTACCAAGACCCGGCACGTCAGTGTTGCCGACGCCTTGTCGTGGGGGCTGCACCAAGACCCGGCGGTCAAATTAAATCAAACCGGTGGCTCGGTTGAGGTTCCATGCTGGCGTTATGCCTCGATCAATTTTCCCCACCCACTGCTTGATGCCGGTCTGGTGATTATTGATACACCCGGCTTGTCCGCCCTCACTGTAGAGCCGGAATTTACCCGGGAAAATATCCCCGCCGCAGACGCGATTATTGTTGTGCTTGACGCAGCCGAGGGCGTGACAAAACGCGATATGGCCATTTGGAAAGATGCGTTGGGCGGTGCCAGAAATTTACGCGACCGCGAACGGGTTGAGTCGACCCAGGCCCGGTTGGTAGCGATCAACAAAGTTGACTTGCTGCACGTGGAAAACATACTCGACCCCAAAGACGCGGATCGGGCATGGTTACGCGAAGTTGATAAACGTGTGCAGGATGTGGCTGATTTAATGCGGGTCGAACCGATCAAAGTGTTACCGGTCTCGGCGACCCAGGCATTAATTGGAAAATTCGAAGGCAATCAAGACGCGTTGTTAAAGAGTCGTTTGTACCGACTTGAACGGGCATTGTCGCTTTATTTGCCGGAGAACCGTCAAGACAGCTTGGGTAAAGATATTTTGTCAACACTGTCCAGCGCCCTGGAAGGAATACAGGCGACCATCGACCAATCAAGATATCAGGCTCTGGAGAGCTTGCGTGCATTAAGTGATTTGCGCCGGAAGAATCTATTACTGACGGAGGCTCTGGATGCCGGCGCTGGTAGCAAACAATCCCTATTGTTTGCCGCCCTTGAGGAATTACGAGTGATTAAACCGATCCACAACGCCCTCAGCAAAGAATTGTCCGACCTAACCAACCCCGAATTAGCCAAAACCGATGCACAAAAAACGCAACGTCAAATTGCCGACAGTATGCTTCCCGGACGAACCGGGGAAGCGTTGGCCACCTACTTCGCCAATTCACGCGCGCGTATCGCGGCGCTGGACGCCAAGTTGGAGGATATCCGGCTGATCTTCGGCAACCTGGGTGAAAAGACATTTCGAACACTTGGCTTGGGCCGCCATGAAATTCATCTATTCGCGACCCATCGTTTCCTGACTGAAATCGACAAGGCGGAAGAAAAAGCAACGACTGAACTCAGCCGATCCGGCCACTTGTTGGTGCGCCGCTCAAGCACCGTTGCCGAGCAATTTATTTCTACGATTGCCCCGCAGATTATTCGTGTTCTGGAAATCGCCCATCGTGAATCCGCTTCCTGGATGCGCGGGATATTCACCGGCATTGAGTCACCGGTCAGCGAATTGGGTAACCGCATGAAGGCAAGAACCGGGAAAGTGGATTTGATACGTTCCGCCGAACTTGACCTGGCCGAAAAAATTGCCGAGGTGCAGGCCAACATCGATGTCATCAAGTCAAAACATGCGACGCTGGCAAAGGTGCGCGATGATTTTGAGCGATTTACTGGCAATCGCCGCAACGCATGATTGCCGCGCCAGCCACCGTCAATTCGCCGTGGGTGGCGCAAGGGATCATTCAGCAAATTTTTCGGCCTATGCCGCCGCTTTGACCTTGATCTCGGTGAGTGAGATAAATTTTGCAAATAGCTGGTCTT
Source organism: Burkholderiales bacterium (assembly GCA_031427615.1). Classification (GTDB taxonomy): domain Bacteria; phylum Pseudomonadota; class Gammaproteobacteria; order Burkholderiales; family Usitatibacteraceae; genus UKL13-2. Next base: position 8,443 of record JANPNU010000240.1, on the reverse strand, counting down.
TTGTTTCGATATGCATCTCATCGAGCGGAATACAATCCACTGGGCACACCTCGCGACATTGCGGCGTATCAAAATGCCCCACACACTCGGTACATTTGGCGGGATTGATTTCGTATATTTCCACGCCCTGATAAATTGCCGCATTTGGACACTCAGGTTCGCATACATCGCAATTTATGCATTGATCAGTGATTTTTAATGCCATGTCCGTCGAGCCAATTATTTGCCGATTTTCGATCGTAGTGCATTCATGACCAATGGATGCACAAAGTCGGAGGCGTCGCCCCCTAACACCGCAATTTCGCGGACAATCGTCGCTGAAATGAACATATATTTGTCGGATGGGGTGAGAAACATGGTTTCGACGCCTGGGTTTAAGCGGCGATTCATCCCTGCCATCTGAAATTCATATTCAAAGTCTGATACGGCCCGCAATCCGCGCAGAATGACATTTGCGTCATATTTAATTAGAAAATCCGACAACAGACCGGCAAAGCCCATAACCTTCACGTTGGGATGAATGGCGAGGATCTCTTTTGCCATGCCGACGCGCTCGGTTAACGAGAAAAACGGTTTCTTAGCCTGACTGTTAGCAACGGCAACAATGACCTCACCAAACAACTTTGAGGCACGTGCCACCAAGTCTTCATGACCTTTGGTCAGTGGGTCGAAAGTTCCTGGGTACACAGCTCTAATCATGGCAAGGTCGTTTCTTTCTCGGTTGGGCGTCTATCTTAGCCTGTTGCCTTTAGTCGAAGCAACCCAAAATGTACGGCACCGGCTTTGGATGACTTCAAAACTTCGTAGTTTTCACAGATGATCGGCAAGTTTTTGTACAGTATGCCGGACTCCAAATATACGACCCCGGTCGGCGCCAAATGCTTGGCAATGGCCGTCAGAAACGGCTCAATTAAACCGGCGTTAAACGGCGGGTCACAGAATACAACATCAAACACGGTTGGTGAATTTTTTAACCATACCAACACATCTTTCGCCACAACTTGGCAGCGTGATGCCTGTAAGAGTGTTGTATTCTCGCGCAGCGCCTTCAGAGCCAAGGCATTGGTTTCGCACATAAAGACATGATCGGCCCCTCTGGATGCCGCTTCAAAACCAAGCGCCCCACTGCCCGCAAACGCATCCAGGCAAACCTTGCCAACCAGCGATTGGCCAAGCCAATTAAACACCGTTGCCCGCACCCGGTCCGGGGTAGGACGCAGGCCGTCGGCGTCCGGGAATTGAACGATTCGACTACGCCATTCACCTGCGCCAATCCTAACCTTGTTTGTGGTGTTGGTTTTCATGATCGGTAGTTTCGCATGCGTCAGTGGCACCGGCCCAAAACATTGCATTCAGCCGCATGGTTGCATTTATTGGTTGGGAACGGTCGCTGGCACAAAGCTCGCCTAAAATGGCAAGAAACCCCACCGGCAGATTACGTTGTTTTCTATTTTTTCAAAAAAACCCGCACCCATTGACACCTCAACTTCTGAATCGAGTTGGCTTGCCCGCCTGAAAACGGGTCTGGTAAAAACTCGTGCGGTACTAAACACCGATGTCGCGGATCTGTTTTTGCGCCATCCAGAAATTGACGCCGGCCTCTATGAGGAATTGGAATCCGCACTCATTACCGCCGATGTTGGCATCAACGCCACCAATCGCCTGATTGGTGATTTAAAGCGGCACCAGTACGAACAGAAAATTGGCGATGGCGCGACTTTGCAGAGCGTATTCAAACAAACGCTGACCGAGCTGGTCCGCACTTTGGAATTGCCCCTGGATGCCACGACAGCCAAGCCGTTTGTGATCATGATTACAGGCGTGAATGGTGCCGGCAAAACCACCACTATTGGCAAGTTGGCAAAGTATTTTCAATCTCAGGGTCTATCGGTCTTGCTTGCCGCGGGTGATACCTTTCGCGCCGCGGCCCGCGAACAGCTCATGACTTGGGGCGAGCGCAACAACGTCACGGTGATCGCGCAGGAGAGTGGTGATTCGGCTGCAGTCATTTTTGACGCGATCCATGCCGCCAAAGCGCGTGGTATCGATATTGTGCTGGCCGATACGGCTGGCCGGCTGCCGACCCAGTTGCACTTGATGGAAGAAATCAAAAAAATAAAACGCGTGATTGCCAAGGCTGACCCGACTGCTCCTCATGAAACGTTATTGGTACTGGATGCGAACACCGGGCAGAATGCGCTTTCCCAAGTCAAAGTGTTCGATGATGCGCTTCAGCTCACGGGTTTGGTCGTCACCAAGCTCGATGGCACGGCAAAAGGCGGCATGATTGCCGCACTCGCAGCGCAACGAGCCGACCGACTGATTCCAGTGCGGTTTATTGGCGTGGGAGAGGCAATTGATGATTTGCGCCCATTCGTGGCGAAAGAATTTGTTGATGCCTTGTTTTAAGACCGACTTTTTGCAGCGCGCATGACAAAATATCCGGCATGATTCATTTCTCCAGCGCCTGCAAACGTTACGCAAATGGCTTTGAGGCCTTAAAGGGGATTTCCCTTGTTATCGAAAAGGGGGAAATGGTTGCCGTGACCGGGCATTCGGGTGCTGGCAAATCAACGTTGCTGAAACTGGCGGCGGGTATTGAACTGGCGAGCGCTGGGCAGGTGCACGTCAATAACCAGAATTTGGCGCAACTCAAAGAGGCGGGGCGCGCCGTATTGAGGCGCAATCTGGGACTGGTATTTCAGGATCACAAGTTACTTTTTGAACGCAACGTTTATGCAAACGTTGCGTTGCCGCTTGAAATTGCCGGATTTACGCACGCAGAGACCGGCAAACGCGTGCGTGCGGCGCTGGACAAAGTCGAGTTACTCAATCGGGAGAAGGCGTATCCGATTGCCCTGTCCAGCGGAGAACAACAACGACTATGTATCGCCCGCGCCATTGTTAATCGTCCGTCCATTTTGATTGCCGATGAACCAACCGGGAACTTGGATCAATCCTACGCGGCGACCATCATGGATTTATTCACGTCGTTTAGCCAGGTGGGTGTGACCGTATTACTTTCGAGCCACGATGACACTGGATTGGCACGCTTGCAGTGCCGGCGTGTTGCGTTGGCGGGTGGGATGGTCGTCGAATGAAGGCGTGGATCACCGCCCATCTGCAAGCGATCGGCCGCGCGCTGGCCAGATTTGCCGATCAACCGCTGGCAACCAGCCTGTCGATAGCTGTTATTGCGCTGGCGATATTGTTGCCGCTCGCGCTATATGTCGTTTTTGCCAACATTAGCCAAGCCGCGTCCCGCCTGAATGCGGAGCCAACTGTCAACGTCTATCTTGCTCTTGCCGCCAGCGACGCGGATGCCAAGGAAATTGAAAAAAAATTGCGCGCAATTTCCAATGCGCTGAATGTCCGCTTTATTTCACGCGACACCGCGCTGACGGAAATGAAACGGATTGCCAATCTTGCCGATTTACTCGCCGGCATTGACAGTAATCCGCTGCCGCATGCATTTGCGATCAAACCAAAATTAGTCGACCCGGTCATGCTCGGCAATATGCGCAACGAAATTTCCGCCCTCGCAAAGGTTGAAACCGTGACCATGGATTTTGAGTGGGCAAAAAAGCTCGCCCGGTTTGTCGAGTTTGTGCAGCGAATCGTGGTTTTCTTTGGTCTGGTGTTAGCCGCGGCAGTCGCGTTTGTGATTGGTAATACCATCCGGCTGCAAATGCTCACCCAAAAGGATGAAATCATCGTTGCGCGTTTGATCGGCGCAACCCGGCACTTTGTGCGACGGCCGTTCCTTTATTTTGGCGCCCTGCAGGGCGCATTGGCTGCCCTAATTGCCGTGATCGCGGTAATCGGCTTGATTGTCTGGGCCGGTGCGGAGGTCAATGCCCTAGCAGCATCCTATGGCGCTGATTTCACTTTGAGCGGTCCCTCCTTTCTGCATTCGACCTGGGTTATCTTGGCCGGCAGTTTATTGGGTTGGGCCGGGGCTTTTATTTCGGTTTCGTTGTATTGGCGGCAAATCGAGGCTGGCAGGTAGAAATCAAGCGCCCACAACCGTTTTCAGACATTTCAGGCTGCAAACGGTTGTGGATAGGCACTTTTCAAATTCAACATATTGCCAGGGCTGTTATGCCGGCGTTTGTCAATCTTAGTTGTCAGTAACCTTCCTAGCGATAAGCAGCTACAAGCGAGCGTGCGCTCACATTTAATATTTTTTTGGTTGCTTTTTTACTTTGAAGTAACCCAACTTTTGAGTCCATTAGCACTCTGGGTACTGGAGTGCTAAAATGACAACGTACTGATAGGTTGCGGACTTGAATCTGGTCGCACCAACCTAATGTGACTTAAGAGGAGCTTTTACATGACCACTGCCACAATGAATTTACCTGCATTGTCCGTAGCGAGTCTTGAGAATTACATCTCAAGCGTAAATCGGATTCCATTGCTCACCCCACAGCGTGAGCACGAGTTGGGGGTTGCGCTTAAAGAACACGGTGACCTTGCCGCCGCGTCAGAAATGGTGATGTCACACCTTCGTCTGGTGGTTGCCATCGCCAGAAATTACGCTGGTTATGGCTTACAACACGCAGATTTGATTCAAGAGGGCAATATTGGCCTGATGAAAGCGGTCAAACGCTTTGATCCTAATCGGGGTGTGCGGCTGGTTTCTTTTGCGGTGCATTGGATCAAGGCTGAAATCCACGAATACATTCTGAAAAACTGGCGCATTGTCAAAATCGCCACCACCAAGGCGCAGCGCAAATTATTTTTTAATTTGCGTTCGATGAAGCCAAATTTTGGTGCGTTATCACCATCGGAGATCAAAGAAGTTGCGCGGCAGTTAAACGTCAAAGAAACGGACGTGAGCGAGATGGAAAAACGCCTCACCGGCCAAGAAATTTCGCTTGAACCGAACGACGGCGACGATGAAAACTGGGTCAGCCCAATCGCTTACCTGCAAGACAATAGTGTGGATCCGGCGGCCCGACTTGGCGCCATGCAAAAGCAAGTGGCCGCGACAGAAGGTATGGCCGCCGCGTTGAATTCACTTGATGATCGTAGCCGTCGCATTATTGAAACCCGATGGTTAAACGAAGGTGAAGAAAAAACCCTGCATGAGTTGGCTGCTGACTATGGTGTATCGGCTGAGCGGATTCGGCAGATTGAAGCGAAAGCAATGCAAAAAATGAAGTTGTCTTTAAAGGATTATGCGGAAGCATAACAACGCTTATTGCCGTACAAAAAAGGGCGCCGTTGGCGCCCTTTTTATTTACGCCAACCCAAATCTGGCGTTGCCCATCCTACCTGACGCCTGCCGCCGGGACTATTTGCCCGCATTGGTTTTGGCCGCCACAACCACCATCTCGACCCGCCATTCCGGCTTGGCCAATTTGGCTTCTACGGTTGCCCGTGGCGGCGTGGCACCTTGGACAACCCACTCATCCCAAACCGCATTCATGCCGGGAAAATCTTTCATATCGGCAATAAAAATAGTCACCTGCAAAAGGTTGGTTTTGTCACTACCGGCTTCGGCGAGCAACTTGTCAATCGCCGCCAACACTTGTTTGGTTTGGCCAACAATATCCAGCGAGATATCATTCGCGACCTGACCCGCAAGGTAAATTGTCTGGTTAAAAATTGCAGCTTCGGAAAGGCGTTTGCCAATGTGCAGGCGTTGGACAGTCATTTCATTTTTCCTTTTGATGGTTACATGAGTCGCTTGATGTCTTCGGTTACTTTTTCCACCGCCAAGCCATACGGCACCATTAATCGCAACCGCCCCTGCGGATCAATTACAAACATGCCAGCGGTGTGATCAACGGTGTAGGTGTCCGGCGTTTTTCCGTCCACGACCCGCGCAATAATTTTGAAGGCACGGGTGGCGTCTTTGATAGCAGCGTCGTCCCCCGTCAGCCCGATAAATGTGGGATTAAACGAAGGCACATATTGACCGAGCTTCGCAACAGAATCGCGTTTGGGGTCGATGGTTATAAACACGACCTGCAGTTTTTCGCTTTTTGGTCCGAGCTGTTGCATCACTTGCCGCATATCTGACAGCGTGGTCGGGCAAACGTCCGGGCAAGAGGTATATCCGAAAAATATCGCCACGACCTTGCCACGAAAATCAGCCATTGTTCTGGGCTTACCCAAATGGTCTATCAGTCGAAAATCCTGGCCATATCCCGTGATGCCGGTGATATCGACACTATTAAACGGCAATGTTGACTGCCGACAACCCACTAACAACACGAGGGCAAAACCGACCATCAAAAACTTGCGCATAATTAAAACCAGCGGCTCGCCATCGGCGCGTAATGGTCCACCAGCAATGCGGCAAACAACAGCGCCAGATAGAGAATGGAAAAATTAAACGTGCGTTTTGACAATGCATCAGTGTATTGACGATACAACCTAATCGCGAAATAAATAAATACGCCGTTCAAAATCACCGCAGCGCCCAAATAAAACCAGCCCGCCATGCCTACGGCGACCGGAAGTAGCGTGGCGGCGGCGAGCATAAAGGTATAGAGCAACAGATGCAGCTTGGTAAATTGATCACCGTGTGTAACCGGCAACATTGGCACACCGGCACTTGCGTATTCATCTTTGCGATACAGGGCCAACGCCCAAAAGTGCGGCGGCGTCCAGGCAAAAATAATCAGAAACAGCAGCAAGGAATATGGATCGACCGTACCGGTAACCGCAGCCCAACCCAGCACTGGCGGCATGGCACCGGATGCACCGCCTATAACAATATTTTGTGGCGTTGCCGGCTTCAATATCACCGTATAAATAATGGCATACCCAACAAAAGTCCCCAATGTCAGCCACATGGTCAGTGAGTTGACCTGCTGGTACAGCACCACCAAACCGACTGCGCCGACCATCCCCGTCAAAATTACAATCTGCATGGTTGAAATAGAACCCGCCACTGTGGGACGGGCGCGGGTTCGCGCCATCCTGCGGTCAATCGCCTGTTCAACCAGACAATTAAATGCAGCCGCCGCACCTGCGACTAGCCAAATGCCGACCGTCGCGGCGAACATCACGCGTAAATCCCAATCCACACCAACCGGATAGGCCAACATCATGCCGATGATGGCGGTGAATACAATCAGCGAATTGACACGTGGCTTGGTGAGCGCCAGAAATTGCAACAGCACTTTGGGTTGTTTATAAGTAGCGAGATTGTCAGACACAATGATTCAGGACCTATTCAAACGATAGAGGACAACAGTCATCAGGGCAAACATCAACGCGGCAACTCCATTGTGCGCAACGGCAATCAAGATCGGCAGGCCAAACCAGACATTCGATACCCCCAGAAAAATTTGCAACACCAGCAATATTGCCAGCAGCCGGCCGACTTTGACCCCAGTGGGAATCATGGTCATTTTCCATGCAAACAATCCCACAACACACCCGACAACCAACGCGCCGACACGATGAATCCAATGAATGGATCGCAACGCCTCGATCGTCAACAACTCACCATCCGGGCCGACACCCAATGGGCGAATAATATGGAAGGCATTGCCAAAATCCATCGCCGGCATCCATTGACCCGCACATTTTGGCAGATCCGTGCACGCCAACGCGGCATAGTTGGTGCTAACCCAGCCCCCTAAAACAATTTGTGCGAACAGGGTTAACGTCGCGACGATTGCAAAAATTCGCAAACTGCCAGGCGCGATTATACGCGCTGCCAATTTTCCGCTGCCCGGCTGTCGGGCCAGCAACCACGCGAGCAACGCCAAAATGAGTACGCCCCCCAACAAATGCGCAGTCACCATTGCCGGCTTGAGCAACATGGTCACGGTCCAGGCGCCCAGCGCAGCCTGGAAAATAACAGCTCCTGCGATGATGGTCGGCAGAGTCGGATTCTGACCAAACCTGCGCCGGTTGCGCCACGCCGCCAAAAAAATTGCCGCGATCATTGCGCCCACGACCATTGCCAAATAACGATGCCCCATTTCTTTCCAGGCCTTTGCCATGGTTACCGAGCCACCAGGCTGAAAAGACTCGGCTTTGCGGATTTCCTCGGCAGAATGGTGTGGCGTTAAATTGCCGTAACAACCGGGCCAATCAGGGCATCCCAACCCGGCATCCGATAGACGAACAAAGGCACCAAGAATGATCAGAAAAAATGTCACCACAGTTGTCACGGCGATCAGCCGCCGATACCGTGCCGCATCCAGCCTTACCCACCAAAATACCCCACCGATAATCGCAAGCGTGATGATGCCGATTACCCCATGCCCGAATGCAGTCATTTCCTATTTGCCCTCAAAATCTTTGCCTAGCTGCGATGCCTTCAGAACCCGCCTGAAGTCAGCGGCGACGCTTTTAATATCGTCGTCTGCTTTGTATCGCATAAACAGATTGCCCATGGGATCAACGGCGTAAATGTAACCGCGACCATTTGTCAGGTCGTCTTTTTCACGGGGCAATCGATCCAACCATTCGGAAC
>JANPNU010000239.1:0-2307 GCA_031427615.1 Burkholderiales bacterium | reverse complement strand
GCCTGTTCTTCGGCGAGTGCATCAAAATCGGCATTTTCTTCAGCGTACTCGGCGTACACCTCGTCCAGCCGTTTTTTCGCCGCCAACACGCCACCCAATCCGGCTTCAACGGCTTCGCGAACCGTCATGGTGTTATCAAGTGGTGGCTCTTGTTGCAAGTAGCCGATCTTGATGCCGGGCATCGGCACCGCTTCGCCTTCAATTTCTTTATCCACCCCCGCCATGATTTTGAGCAGGGTGGATTTACCCGCGCCGTTTGATCCCAGTACGCCGATTTTTGCGCCCGGAAAAAACGACAAGGTGATATTTTTGAGGATTTGCCGCTTCGGCGGGACAATTTTCCCCACGCGGTTCATGGTGTATACGTACTGTGCCATTCTTTACTTTCACGTCTAATTCAATCAGCCGCTATTTTGCCAGTCAGACGGCCTGTGCGCGAATTTGCGTGCAGCATATTTCCCTCGCCGCCGACCATCCAGTGGTAATATTGGCAAATGCAACCACCTTACCCAGCAAGGCATTTCAGCCATTTTCGGCTGTAGGTGCCCGCCAATAAACAACTTTTATATTGGGGAACTTCTAAAAACCTGCCCTGTACCGGTGTCCCGCGGGATACACTGCTTTTTCTAGGATAAAGGCCGCTAGCCAATTTTTGGATGCCATTGAACCCACAACAAAAATGGGACCCCTGCGGTGTTACATAACTAAGCAGGGGAAGGAGTTTTTGGGGGTTTTAAAAGTTCCCATTGATCAATTTTGTCTTTTTCCCGTTAACATGGTTGGGTCGTAAGGAATACAAATGGATCGGGACGAGAAGCCAACTGACGAACCAAACGCTGCCAGGCCGCCCAAGGCGGTACTGACGCTGGATGAACAGATCGCCGCCATCGACGGCGAGTGCAAGTTTCGTCAAATAAAAGTTCGTCAGGCGAAATCCATGAAGGATGTGGCACATTTGGGGGCCGTGGTCATTCGTGGTGAAGCGACCTCCCGCCAGTCTGAGATTCGCGGCTTAAAACAACTGCATCTCGCCTGTGAGGCACGCATGCGCGAGTTGATCGGCGGCCACATGTTGGAACTGCGTAATCTGCGCGATTTGACGCGGTTTATCCAAATGCGCAGCCATTACCAGCACCGAGAATGGGTTTTTCTTAAAGGCTCCTATCCCATGCTTTTCCGGGAAGCCGACGGCGAGGCAGAGCGCATTGAGCGGCATTTGGCGCGCGAAAACGAGCAGCAGAACCAGCGCAGGAAAGGGTCATAACTTTCGCTCTGGCGATTTATTCCGCGCAATGTTGCGGTGGCCACGCCATCATTAATTCGGCTATACATGTGCGCTGCTTCACTGCGAAAAATTCTGATCAGGCCTCTATTTCCATTTGTAAATCATTAATGGATCCATTCATAATCCAAGAAGTGGCATTTGATGGCTTCGGTCTGTCTGCCAGCGCACGGAAGCCACATCAACAACCGACTAACCTTGCTGTTGGGGACAGTGTGGTTGATCGAACGGTGGCGTGTCAGCGGATTTATCCTTCCCTGCACACACGACTTGTCGATTTTGTCTCTATGAATCACCGGAAAAATTTTACCGGCAGTCAAACCTGCAGGCATGACCGGCAGCAATGTTGTCCGATGTTGTCAGTTCACCGGACGATGACCCAGATGTCAGTGTCAGGTGTCAATACTGTTCGTTTACTCATAAGCCAGAAAAAAGCGACGTGGATCATCTTTGGTCGTCATTCTGGTGTCAGGCGGGAATCCAAGTCACAATCTCGTCATGCCCGCGTCACGCGAAAAAAAGCTTGCCGATTTGAAAGGCCGGAATTGGCGGCGGTGGCAACCATCCACAATCATGAACAAACTACGCGCTGATTTCAGCACAATCTTCATTCTCCAAACAATGGCCGTGCTGCTCTGGCTGGCAGCCCACCCGGCATTTGTGCACGCGGCGTTACCGGTCGAAACGGCGATCAATGCCAGTGCCGACATCATTTCAGCCGATCCGTCCGCGGCAGCACGCGCCCTGCAGGCGCAGCACATTTTGCTGCGCCTGCAATTGGCTGCCAGCATATTCAAGCGACCATTGGTGCTGGAATCGTCGCAATCATCCGATGACGTGAAGGGCGATGTTTTTGCCGTGCTGCCACAGGCGTTTTCGAAAGTCAGCAACGATCTCGCCAACGCACAGGGCTGGTGCGACATTTTGAGTCTGCACCTCAACACCAAGTATTGTCGCGCCGCCATCAATGACCGCCAAACCATTTTGCAAATGAACGTCGGCAGTAAATTTGAGCAACCCCTTGC
>JANPNU010000238.1:0-11501 GCA_031427615.1 Burkholderiales bacterium | reverse complement strand
CTCTCGGGAATGGTGAACGTATCCCCCTATTTGTCCCATTCATTGCGTCGGGGACTTTTCCTACAGCCTCGTTGACTAAATTGGGTTTGGTAGGGGCTGCACGCCAGAATTTCGCGTGCAGCATTGACGACGGTAGCCAATTACACGTAGTCCAGCGGCAACGCCGTGGTGAATTTCATTTGCTCCATGGCAAAACTGGAGCTCACGTCAAACAATTCCACGGAATTGATTAGTTTGCGATACACGGTATCGTAGCCGGCAATATCAGGCACCACCACCCGCAACAAATAGTCGAGGTCGCCGCTCATACGATAGACCTCGACGATTTCCGGTACGTCCGCCACCGCTGCGGCAAACTTATCCAGCCATGACGGGTTGTGCTGGTTGGTTTTAATGCCAACAAAAACGGTCACGCCCAGATTGATTTTTGCCGCATCCAGCAAAGCCACCCGCTTTCGAATCACACCAGCGGCTTCGAGACGTTGCACCCGTCGCCAGGTTGGGGTTGGCGAGAGCTTTATTGCCGCCGCGAGGTCGTTCAAGCCAATTGACGCGTCTTCCTGCAAATGTTTGAGGATGAGTTTGTCAAAGCCGTCAAAAGATTTTATTTCCATATAACTTCATATTCTAGGATTAATTTCTCACAATATGCATTTTTTATGGAAATTTCACAATCATTTTTCGCCCACCGCACGTTACACTCATCCTCCAAATTTTCTTGTGGGAAGTTGGCCATGCCAAGTTTTTTTAGCAAACACCCGAATAGCGTGGGCGAAACCTACTGGCAACATTTCGCAGTCGCCCTCGGTTTCGCCCTGGAATTGTTTGCGGCGGCGGGTGCAGCGCTGGTGCACGCTTTTTTCCCCGCGTGTTTCGAAAAAACCGCCAGCCTGAAAATTACTGAACTGCACGACCGTATGGTGCGCAGTAGAATTAGAATAAAGTCAGCCAATGGCGCGGATTTTGATGATAAAACAGCTGAAACCGCCCGCCAAATATAGCTTTTCCCGATCGGCAACTTCCAAAAATCCACAAATTTTATCATTCCGGCCCTTCGACGGGCTCAGGATGAACCGGGCACTTGCCCGGGCCGGAATCCAGTCCTTTTGTATTTTTAACCGAGATTTTCCATGAGGGTTTGGAATGATGGTGGGGCTACTTTTTGAGTGGATTTTCTGTTGACTCACCAACCAATAGCGGGCTATTCGAGAGCAAGAAACAGGAAATACGCCAAAAATAGCCCACCAGCAACCAAACAGTCCCGAAGGGACGCCTAATGGAAAATCTCGGTTTAATAACTTGTCCACCTCTGGATCCCGGCCTCGGCCGGGATGACGGGGTTTTTAGAAGTCCCTTTCTTCAGCAGCTTGTTGCTGTTGCAACCGCCACATTTCCGCAAATTTTCCATTTGCCGCCAGCAGCGCAACAAAATTGCCACGTTCGATAATTCGCCCATGATCCAAAACCAAAATTTCATCGGCATCAATAATGGTTGACAGACGATGGGCAATCACCAAAGTGGTGCGATTACGCGCAATTTCACGCAACTCAGCCTGAATCGCTTTTTCCGTGGCCGAGTCCAAGGCGGATGTGGCTTCATCAAAAATCATGATGTCGGGGTTTTTCAGTAACGTGCGGGCAATCGCCACGCGTTGTTTTTCGCCCCCGGATAGTTTCAGTCCGCGTTCACCAACCATGGTTTCCCAGCCATCAGGCATACGCAAAATAAAATCGAGCACGTGCGCGCGTCTGGCGGCATCCTCGATGTCCGCCTCACTTGAGCCGGGTTTGCCATAACCAATGTTGTAGCGAATGGTGTCGTTAAACAGCACCGTATCCTGCGGCACAATGCCGAGCGACGCCCGTACACTCATTTGTGTGACGTCGCGAATATCTTGACCATCAATGGTAATGCGGCCACCGGGCAACGTTTTGTCTTCGGCAAAACCAACGTCATAAAAACGAAACATCAAACGTGACAAAGTCGACTTTCCCGCGCCGGAGGAACCAACCACCGCGACCGTTTTCCCGGCCGGCACGTCAAACGACACATCATGCAATATCTGCCGCTTGATATCGTAGCCAAAATTGACATTCTCAAAACGAATCGCCGCACCATGGGTGACCAGCGCCGATGCACCCGGCTTATCGGCGATTTCCTGATTTTCGCGCAGCAAACGAAACATCTTTTCCAGGTCAATCAACGCTTGTTTAATCTCCCGATACATCACACCTAAAAAATTCAAGGGGATGTAAAGCTGAATGAGCAAGACATTGACCATGACCAAGTCGCCGATCGACAATGAACCATTCACAATACCGTCCGAGGCGCGCCACATCAACAAGGTCACGGCTGTGGCGATGACAAGACTCTGTGCGGCGTTGAGAAAACCCAGCGAGGTCTCACTTTTGGTTGCGGCCGCCTCAAACTGTTGCAGATTTTTGTCATACCGCCCGGCTTCAAATTCATCATTGCCAAAGTACTTCACCGTTTCGTAATTGAGCAGGGAATCAATGGCGCGTGTGTTCGCCTTTGAATCCATATCGTTCATCTGACGGCGATGGTGCGTGCGCCATTCGGTGATCGAGATGGTGGAAACAATGTAGAGCAGAATGGCCGCCAGCGTGATAGCAACAAACGTCCAATCAAACTTGGTCCCCAACAGGATGGTGACCAGTGTAATTTCAAGAATAATTGGCAATACTGAAAACAGCATGAACGACAGCAAGGTTGATATGCCACGGGTACCCCGCTCAATGTCGCGCGTCATACCGCCGGTTTGCCGATCCAAATGAAAACGCAGCGACAGCGCGTGCAAATGCCGAAACACATTTAATGCCACCTTGCGCACGGCGCGTTGTGTGACCTTGACAAAAACAATGTCGCGTAATTCTCCAAACAGAGTGGATGACAGGCGCAGCAATCCGTAGGCTGCCAACAGTGCGAACGGCACCGCCAGCACCGCCTTGTCCTGACCAAGCGCATCAACAATTTCCTTCATCAGCAACGGAACACCGATATTGGCTAATTTCGCCGTGACCAATAATCCAATGGCCAGCGCGACGCGCCAGCGAAAATCCCACAGGTAAGGAAACAGGGAGCGCACGGCCTGCCATTCATTGGCGGGCGCAGGATGGGATAACGTCGGGGCGGGCGTGGATTGGGCGTGCGCGTGGGGATTCATGTTTGGATTTTCTGGGCGGCGCAAGAGAGCAGGCGCGGCGAACAATGGGTGAACTAATCAGCAACGAGCTGCAGTATAGACCGTCGAATATGCATTCGACCGCGGTACTTCGGCAGCAACGGTGCCGGCTGGCGTCACGCCGCTCCTGCAACTGGGCAAGTTGATTGACGGTTGGCGCGTCAGGCCGCGAACCAGCGAATTTAAACGAGCGCGTTAATACGCTTTGCGATTTCCCGTGCCGCCTCGGTCGCGATATTGGCAACCACATCGCGGGGAACCGCCAGGTCGTTGTCGCGCACCACCAAAAACGCCATTATCGAGGGCAACGCACGCAGCTTCACGTCGCAGATCGCATCCGTGACGACCGCCGTGGCCAGGGTGATTTGCTCGCCAATCGCCACCACCCGCAACTCTGGATCAAGTAACGAAATAGCCCCATTTTGGTCATAACGTGTCAGCAACAACCCCTCAATGAGCGCTTCCAATTCACGCTTGGCGCTGGGGCAAATCAATGCGGGGTTCGCCGGTACGGCGGTTGATTTTTTCCACATCGAAGTGAACAAGGCAAATCCCGTAAAAGTTTTGTTGTCGCGACGGCCACGCATTCAAACGTGACACCTTGGCAAATTTTACGACGCCAACTTGCCAATCCATCATCCGACATGAAAGTTCACAAACGAATCCATCGATGGGCGCGTTGCCATCCTTAAGGGTCTAGCTGTCGAAGAAATTCAGGTCCTCGCCTTCGCTTGGGCTGGAAGACGCTGGCGCTGCCGCCGTGGCGACGGCGGCGGTTGCGGCCACCGCGCTTGCTCCTGCAAGCGCGACGGTTGGTATCGAAGGGCTGGTGGTGGCTGGCGCGGAATTTGCCAGCGCCGCCGCTAATTCTCTGGCAATGGTTGCCGGATCCATCGGCACCCGACTCTGAGAACGTAACAGGATGCGTGACGGCAAATCAAGCAGCCGTGCCGTTGGGATACGCATATTTGCGGCGGTATTGAGTTTTGGCAACAAATGGGTGCTGCGCCAGCCACCGGTTTCGCTTTCAATTGCGTCAATGATGGTTTGTTGCGAACGGGTGATCCCGGCCAGCAATTCGGCGAGTTGTTCAGTGGTAATGGTCATTGCATTCTCCGGTTGCACGGTCAGCAGAAAAGTTGTTTATTTAAAACCACTTACAGCCACTTTTGCCTCGATCTGCGCATAAACAATAAGGTTTATATTTTTTTGCGATAGGTTGCACGAAATAGTTGCGTGCCCTCACGACTGATAAATTCCGTTGGACGGCTGGCACCAGACATATCGTAAATGATTTCCAGGTCGCGGCCAATCATACGATACAGAGCCGGAATACGTTTGCCCTTATTCATGCCCACTTCAACAACAACGTCAAGACGGCGCGCCTGTCCGGCCAATTCATCACCAAACAATTCAATACGGCCGTGATCAGAATAGGACGAAGACACGCCGGCACTGTACCGATTCTCGGTAATGCGCAATTCGAACTCGGGCGGGGTGACCAGCGGCTTGCCGGCCAATTCGGCGCTTTTGATTGCCCATAACCCACCCAGATCACTATCCACCAACGGCTGCCGATGCCGACCCGCAGATTCGCCAAGAATCGACATCGGTGCGTTGCCACCACCGCCTGCACAACCGGCCAGGAATACGCCGCCAGTGAATAACAGTCCTGCCAAAATAATTTTTTCCATCAAGGTCCCATCAAAAGTATTGGCCAATTGTTAGTGAACTCGCGTGGCCTGTGGATGATGCTACACCAGCTTCAGCGCCATGATCAGCTCACCCTCATCTTCCTCACCAGTCCGCACGAATCCAAAACGCTGATAAAACGCTTCCGGATTTTTTTCCGCTGGCACAAACGACAGCAGCATGGTTTTTGCACCCGGCCGGGTCTTGGAGTGGGCAATGAGCAAATTAAGTGCCTGCGCGCCAAAACCAAATTTTTGATAACGGGCATCGATCATGAATCGCCATAACGACACATACGGCACTCCAAAATACAGTTGTGGCTCCGCACTCTCAACCTGCGACCAGTCTTCGAGCATGACAAATCCCACCGGGATTTCGTCCGCATAAATCGCCCGAATCCACGCCTCCGGGTGGAAATGAGCCTGCGCAATCGAAAACGCATTCGGCGCGACCAGCCCGTCCTGGCCCGGTGCCACATCCAACAAGGAAATGATGCGCACGGTTTGAGCGGTGATTTCCCGCAGCGATATAACGGCATGTTTGTCGAGTGGTCGCGTTTGATTTTGGAAGATCTGTCTTTCCATTTTGGCGACAAATTCAGTGTGGATTTTGCGCACGTTCAAGCCCAGCAGACTGGGTGGCCATGGTGTCGGCACGCGTGTTGGCACCGTGGTTGGCGCGGAGTGTGGCTCGGCGAGCGGAGCATGCGACGGCGGTGCGGGCTTAGTCATGTCCGCCATATTAGCGGATAACGCACCGGCCAAAAAACCTGCCCGCCCGCGCCGGGCGAAATGCACGGCGTTGTTATCGGGGACAACTAACCCAATGATTTTCCGCCGCCGTAGCTCGACAGCGGCAACGATGCGCCGCCTTTGGTGACCTGCACCGCACAGTATTTGACTTCGGCGATTTTTCCAAACGGATCAAGCGCAGGATTGGTCAACTTATTGGCGGCCGCTTCATAAAAGGCAAACGGAATAAAAATACTGCCGACTGGAATGCCTTCGTCGGTGCGTACCGCAATACCGATTTCGCCGCGCCGCGACGTCACCGTCACAAAATCACCGGCGGCGACACCTAACTGGCGCATATCAAGCGGATGCATACTCACTACCGCCTCCGGCTCAAGCGCATCCAGCACGGTGGCGCGACGGGTCATCGAGCCGGTATGCCAATGTTCGAGCTGGCGACCGGTGATCAACACATAGGGATATTCATTATCCGGCCGCTCGTTGGCGGGAATAATATCGGCCGGTACAAATTTGGCACGACCGGTCGGGGTCGGAAATTGGTCAACAAACACCACCGACTGCCCAGGATCGTTGTCGTCCTTGCACGGATAGGTGACACCCGATTCACGGTTAAGCCGATCCCAACTGATGCCGGAGATCGAGCCCTGGGCAATGTGCATTTCTTCATACACGGCGGCCACGCCGCTTTCTTCGCCGGGGTAATGCCAATTCAGGCCAAGGCGTTTTGCGAGTTGCTGGATGATCCACAAATCCTGACGCGCGTCCCCCGGCATATCAAGCGCACGCCGCCCAAGCTGCACCATACGATCGGTGTTGGTGACTGTGCCACTTTTCTCGGGCCAGGCGGAGGCCGGCAACACCACGTCGGCCAGATATGCGGTTTCGGTCAGAAAAATATCCTGCACCACCAACATTTCCAGATTGGCCAAACCGGCACGTGCATGGTTGGCATCCGGATCCGACATCGCCGGATTTTCACCCATGACGTACATGCCCTTGATTTTTCCATCGTAGGCCGCATCCATGATTTCGACCACGGTCAGACCTGGCTTGTTATCCAGCTTGGTGTTCCAGAGCTTTTCAAACCGTGCATGATGCTCGGGATTGTCGACGCGTTTGTAATCCGGAAACATCATCGGGATCAAGCCGGCATCCGACGCACCCTGCACATTGTTTTGGCCGCGCAGCGGATGCAACCCGGAACCGGGCTTGCCAATCTGCCCGGTCATCAAGGTGAGTGCAATCAGGCAGCGAGCATTATCAGTGCCGTGCACGTGTTGCGAAATGCCCATGCCCCACAGAATAATCGACGCCTTGGATGTGGCATAGGCGCGCGCGACTTCGCGCAAGATCTCGGCCGAAATACCACACAACGGTGCCATTTTCTCCGGTGAAAAATCCTTCGAGTTTTCTTTTAGTGCCGCAAAATTACTGGTGCGATCGCGGATGAAGTCTTCATTCACCAAGCCTTCTTCGATGATGGTGTAAATCATCGCATTCAACATCGCGACATCCATATCCGGTTTGAATTGCAAATAACGCCACGCGTGCCGATACAAATCATTGCGACGCGGATCAAGCACCACCAGTTTTGCCCCACGCGTCGCCGCATTTTTGATCCAGGTTGCCGCCACCGGATGATTCGATGATGGGTTGGCACCAATCACAAAAATAACCTCGGCGTTGGCCACATCACTGACCTGATTGGACACCGCGCCGGAGCCGACCCCCTCGAGCAACGCCACCACCGAGGATGCATGGCAAAGACGTGTGCAATGATCGACGTTATTGGTATTAAAGCCGGTGCGCACCAATTTCTGAAACAGATACGCCTCTTCGTTTGAGCCTTTTGCCGAACCAAAACCGGCCAGCGCGCTGTTGCCAAATCCCGGCCCCGCACGGTCGCGGATTTTTGCCAGCGTGGCACCGGCAAGTTCAAGCGCTTCTTCCCACGTCGCTTCGCGGAACACATCGCGCCAATTGTCGGGATCCATGTTGAAGTCTGCTGTCTTCGGCACCCCGGCCTTGCGAATCAACGGTTTGGTTAAACGTTGTTTGTGGTGCGCGTAATCAAATCCGAAACGGCCCTTCACACACAAGCGTGACTGATTGGCCGGGCCGTCCTTTCCATCAACCCACACAATCGTATTGTCCTTAACGTGATACGTGAGTTGGCAACCGACCCCGCAATACGGGCACACACTGTCCACTTTTTTGTCGGCGACGATGGCGTAGGCTTCTTTGGCAGGTGCCAACGCGCCGGTCGGGCAGGCCTGCACACATTCACCACACGCCACACAGGTGGACGCGCCCATGGCGTCATCAAAATCAAACACGATTTTGGAATGCCCACCGCGAAACGCGTAACCAATGACATCGTTACCCTGCTCCTCACGGCAGGCACGCACACAACGGTTGCATTGAATGCAGGCATCCAGATTGACGCTCATTGCCGGATGCGAAACATCGGACGCAACGCGCGCGCGGGCAGCAAAACGCGAGGCAGGCACACCAAAGCGCGTTTGCCACATTGTCAGCTCGTTGTCCTGCGGCTTAAAATTTTTGGCCGGTGCATCGGCGATCAATAATTCGAGCACCATTTTTTGTGATTGCACCGCGCGTGGCGAGTCTGTCAACACTTCCATATTGTTGGCGGGATGCCGGCAACAAGACGGCGCCAATACCCGCTCGCCCTTGATCTCGACCATACACGCGCGACAGTTGCCGTCGGCACGATATCCCGGCTTGTAACAAAGGTGCGGGATGTCCTTGCCGTGTTGTTTGGCGATTTCAATCAGCGTCTGATCGGCGAACGCCGAAATCTTTTCACCATCGAGGGTAAATTCGACCCGTGCGCGTTCGATCAGTGGGTCGGTCATGGCATTCATTGCGAGGCCTTCAAATAGATGTCATTCCCGCGCAGGCGGGAATCCAGGTTTGTCTGCATTTGGGAAAACGAAAATTGGATTCCCGCCTGCGCGGGAATGACAGGCTCCAGTTTGTTTGCGCTCATCATGCAATCTCCTGCCCAAAATGTTTGATCACACACCGAATCGGATTGGGCGCGGCCTGCCCCAAGCCACAAATGGACGCATCCACCATCACCTGTGACAGTTCCTCAAGCAATCCGGTTTTCCATTTCGACTCGCGAAGCAGCGTGACGGCTTTTTCGGTGCCGACCCGGCAGGGCGTACATTGCCCACAACTTTCGTCGGCGAAAAATTTCATCAGATTCAATGCCGCATCCCGCGCCTTGTCCTGATTCGACAAAATTACCACGGCTGCCGATCCGATAAAACAACCATGCGCTTGCAAGGTATCAAAATCGAGCGGAATATCACCCATGCTGGCCGGCAAAATTCCGCCGGATGCCCCGCCCGGCAAATAGGCATAAAAGTTGTGGCCATCCACCATGCCACCACAATACTCGGCAATCAATTCTTTCACCGTAATGCCGGCGGGTGCCAAATGTACACCCGGCTTGTTCACCCGACCGGACACAGAGAATGATCGTATTCCCTTGCGACCATTGCGGCCTTGATCGGCAAACCATGCCGCACCTTTTTCGAGGATATCGCGCACCCAATAAAGCGTTTCAAAATTATGTTCGAGCGTGGGACGGCCAAACAATCCGACTTCGGCCACATACGGCGGGCGCAGCCGCGGCATGCCGCGTTTGCCTTCGATCGACTCGATCATCGCCGACTCTTCACCACAAATGTAAGCCCCCGCGCCGCGCCTCAATTCAATATGCGGCAGTGGATTTCCACCCGGAGGATTGGCTTTGAGTGCGGCCAATTCGGTTTCAAGAATGGCCCGGCAATGATGGTATTCGTCACGCAAATAAACGTAAATGGCGTCGATGCCAACGACATGTGCCGCGATCAACATACCCTCGATAAAGCGGTGTGGATCACGCTCAAGGTAATAACGATCCTTAAAGGTGCCCGGTTCGCCTTCGTCGATATTGACCGCCATCAAACGCGGCGCAGCCTCAGCACGGACGATGCGCCACTTGCGTCCGGTCGGAAAACCAGCACCGCCCAGTCCACGCAATCCGGAATGTTCCAACTCCGTAATCGTTTGTTCAACCGCACGTTGGCCATTGACATGATCAAGCCATGCCCGATAACCACCCGCCGATTGGTATGCGCAGAAATTAACGTACTCTCCCGGATGTGCAATCGTTTTGCCGCGTGCGACTGCCGTGGAAACGTTTTCAACCGTGGCGTGGCCAAATGCGTTTTGGCCGACACAGACAGCGGGAGCTTGTTCACAGCGGCCGATACATGGTGCGGCAATGACTCGAACGTCTTTGCCAAGAATGCCCGGTAATTTTTCCAATAATTCATTTGCGCCCGCCATGCTGCAACTCAGGGTCTCACAGACCCGAACCGTCAACGCAGGCGGCACGGTCTCGCCTTCTTTGACCACATCAAAATGATGATAAAAGGTTGCAACTTCATACACTTCCGCCTGTGAAAGCTTCATGTATTCAGCGAGCGCGGCAAGATGCGCCGCGGACAAATGGCCGTATTGGTCCTGCACCAAATGCAAACATTCAATCAACAAATCGCGCCTGATTTCGCGCCCGTTCAACAATGCCGCAATTTGGGTTCGGGCGAGTGGGTCAACCTGTCGTCCCTTGGGCGTGTGGCGCGCCTTCATGCGGCCACCGACATTGGCGAGCGGGATGGTGATGGTGGCGCGATCAGACATCGAGAAATTCTCCGTAACAGATATGATTTTCCCGCCGACGTGTGGAGACGGGGCGCAGATCTGGAGTCGTGGCGTTGGCTCGGCACATGATCCAGAGAGGATGGATTTGACGACAGGATAGCGGTGCTGCGTATTTACAGCGATGACGGGAATCAAGTGCGTTGTCGCTGGATAAAACGACAAACTCTAATTTCAGCGCTCGTTTTGCGACACAAATGTGTGGAGACTCCCGCCAGACAACGACTTTCTAAATTTCACTGGCTAAAACCCCGTCATCCCGGCGCAGGCCCATAAGCGCTAACTTAAAGCCACAAAACTTAAATATTGTCATTCCGAACGACGTTATGTGAGGAATCTGTTGTTTATTTTGATTAAAAATAGCAGATTCCTCGTCGCGCGAAAAAGCTGCGCTCTGTCGGAATGACAACGTTTAGTATTTTGTTATCTTAAGTTAGCGCTTATGGGCGCAGGCCGGGATCCAGAGGTGGACGAGTTATTGAAAATACAAAAGGACTGGATTCCGGCCCGGGCAAGTGCCCGGTTCATCCAGTCGAAGGGCCGGAATGACGAAATTTGTGGGTTTTTAGACTTTCTAAATCTCACTCTACATCACATAAGCAAGCCGGGTGCCTTGATCAATTGCCCGCTTGGCGTCGAGCTCGCCAGCCTCAAACGCGCCACCAATGATATGAGTAATGACACCGGCGGCGGCGAGTGGTGCGAGAAGCTCGCGCAGCGATTGCTGGCCTGAACACAACACAATCGTATCGACTTCCAGCAAGGTCGGTTTTTCACGTTTCTCGCCGAATGAAACATGCAACCCACGCGCGTCAATTGCGTCGTAATTGACCGCCGCCAACATTTCGACTTTCTTCTTCTTGAGTGCGGCGCGATGAATCCAACCCGTCGTTTTGCCCAGCCCTTTGCCGGGTTGTGACGCTTTGCGCTGCAACAGATAAACCTGACGCGCGGGCGCAGAAATTTCCGGCTTGATCACGCCGCCGCGGGCGTGAGCAGGGTCGCCGACGCCCCACTCTTTTTTCCACGCCTCAAGGTTCATCGTTGGCGAATGATCTTCGACCAAAAATTCGGACACGTCAAAACCAATGCCGCCGGCACCAATGATCGCAACCCG
>JANPNU010000237.1:0-2339 GCA_031427615.1 Burkholderiales bacterium | reverse complement strand
AATTGATGTACATGGATGCGCCCATCGATACCGCACCGATCGTGGTTGGTCAGGCCATGCGTGCCACACTCACGATCAACACCCTGACCGTGTTATTGCTCGGCCTGGTACCCGGCGCGGGCTTGATGGGTTTGTGCCTGGCCGCGATTCAACGCTCGTTGTAATCTGTCGGCCAAATGGGGCGACCACCTTTGTCGGCCTCCGCCAAATTGCCGGATTTAACCGAACACCATCTCGAAACCGAACAGGTTGTTGATGGCAAATTTATTCGCATGCATACCGACCGGGTGCGTTTGCCGGACGGTAGTGAGTCGCACCGTGAATACGTGCTGCACCCCGGTGCAGTGGTGATTGCCGCTTTTATCGATGAGCAAACCGTTATTTTTGAGCATCAATATCGATATGCGCTTAAACGCCATTTTGTAGAATTGCCTGCGGGAAAAATTGATGCCGGTGAGGCAATGCTGGCAACGGCACAACGTGAATTGCGGGAGGAAACAGGCTACGTCAGTGAGCACTGGCAGCACCTCCTGACGATGCACCCCACTATTGGTTATGCCAACGAACATATTGATTTATACCTCGCCCGCAATGTGCAGTTTGTTGGTCATCAGCGCGACGTTGGTGAATTTTTGGAAGTCTTTACCATGACCATGGATGAGGCGCTGGCACGCATCAGCCACGGCGAAATTACCGATACCAAAACGGCGTTTTCGCTCATGTGGATTGACAAGTTCGCCCGCAACAAACTATAAAAGTCACCATGACCTACGATCTCGTGATTATCGGCGGTGGAATCAATGGCTGCGGCATTGCCCGTGATGCCGCAGGTCGGGGGCTGAAGGTGTTGCTTGCCGAGCAGGATGACCTTGCCTCCGCCACCAGCGGTCGCAGTTCCAAACTGATACACGGTGGCCTGCGCTATCTGGAAAAATTCGAATTCCGACTGGTGCGCGAGGCCTTGCAAGAGCGCGAAGTGTTGCTCAACATTGCGCCGCACATTATTCACCAGCTGGATTTTGTGCTGCCGCACGATCGCTCGATGCGTCCCGCCTTCATGGTTCGCGCTGGGCTGTTTTTGTATGACCACATTGGCGGCAAAATTTCCTTGTCTGGCTCGCGTGGTTTGTCGTTTCCGGATGACCAATACAATGCCGGCCTGCGACCGAATATTCGCAGGGGATTTATTTATTCCGATGCGCGGGTGGACGACGCCCGTCTGACGGTGATCAATGCAATGGCGGCCCGGGATATGGGTGCCACCATCCTGACCCGCACCCGCGTTGAGCGGGCCACAAGAACATCGGCTGGTTGGCAGGTGGCCATGCGCGACACGGTCACCAACAGCTTGTCCGAGGTGTTGGCGCACGCCATTGTGAACGCGGCCGGACCGTGGGTGCAACAAGTGCTCGACGACGGCGTCAAAATTAAGTCGTCTGCCACTGTCCGTCTGGTAAAGGGGTCCCACATCGTGGTGCCCAGAGTGCATGAGCAGGATCACGCCTACATATTGCAAAACGACGATGGCCGTGTGGCGTTTGTGATTCCGTATGAAGGCAAATATTCGTTGATCGGCACCACCGATGTCGCCATTAACAGCGTCGCCGAAGGCAATGAAATTACCGATGCTGAAATCGAGTATTTGTTGGGGGCGGTGAATCGCTATTTTTCGAAGTCGCTGCATGCCAGTGATGTGGTCTGGTCATACGCCGGTGTGCGGCCGCTTTACGACGATGGTGCCGACGATCCTGCCTCAATCACCCGTGACTATGTGTTAAAGGTGAATGATGACAACGGCAAATTGCCGGTGCTCTCCATATTCGGCGGCAAGATCACCACCTATCGTCGTTTGGCCGAGCGCGCGTTGGATGCACTTCACCCCTATTTTTTACAGCACAGCAAACAATGGCAGCCGTGGACTGCGACCACTGCTTTACCGGGTGGGGCGTTTGACGACGACGGCGGGGGGGGCAGCATCGCAGGAGGGCGGGCAAAACGATTTGCGCAGTCGTTATTTTCACTGCATGCAGGTGTTCCGCCGGACTACCTTGAGCGGCTGGTGTTGCGGCACGGCGTGAACGCCACGGCGGTGTTAAAAAATATTCGCTCGTTGGCGGACCTCGGCGAATTATTTGGTCGTGGATTAAATCTTTTGTGTGAACGCGAAATCGATTATTTGATTCAGCGCGAATGGGCGCGATCGGCCGATGACATTCTTTGGCGACGCACCAAATGCGGACTACACATGGATGAGGATGAACGCGCCCGCGCCGCTGCGTTCATCAATAAAAAGTTGAAAGTGCAATATCCATGAGGCGATTCGAGCATTTTGCCGTGGA
>JANPNU010000236.1:0-3352 GCA_031427615.1 Burkholderiales bacterium | reverse complement strand
ACCGGCTTTCTCGCCCCCAACGGTCATTAACAACGCCGGCAGCGCGCCGACGGGCTTTACAGTCTATCAAGCCGGTGGGGGTGGCGCAGTCTATTAACACCTGCAGGTATTAATAATTGTCCGCGCCTATTGTTTTATCGCGGACAAATTTGCATACTGGCGCGTCTTTTGAGAAACAACCTGCAAGCGACCACCCTTGCATCTGCTGACCTTGCGTTTAGCCAACGCATGGTATCGCTTATCTGCTAAACCAACGAGGCAACAATGTTTAAACGATTGATCGAAACCATCAAGACCAAAGAGCCCAAGGACCACAAGAAAGTCGCCATAGTTGGCGTTGCGTTTGTCGCCGCGTACGTACTCGCGGCAATCGCTGTGGTGTACGCGCTGTTTAAATTTCTGGGGCCGATGTAGAGTGTGATTGAGGGTTTTGACCTGCATTTACTAAAGGGTTTTATCCTGACCCAATTCGCGTCGGGAAATTCCACGCTGCTCTCTGGGCGGGCAAAGGTCGCAGACCGTGCCCACCATCAGCTAAATCGTGGGCACGCCAAAAGCGGCTTTGCCCACCGCGCTTTGAGCGCATCCTCGACCACCTTGCCCATTACGAAGTTAAAGACCGCGCC
Organism: Burkholderiales bacterium; assembly: GCA_031427615.1. Classification (GTDB taxonomy): domain Bacteria; phylum Pseudomonadota; class Gammaproteobacteria; order Burkholderiales; family Usitatibacteraceae; genus UKL13-2. The sequence goes on along the minus strand of JANPNU010000236.1, from coordinate 2,726 downwards.
GCACACATCGGCGAAATCATCCAGACGATCAGCGTTCTTGAACATAATCCGCTGATCGGTCGGCCCGCATCAGGCGAAATGAATGCGCTCGTGATCGGTCGCCGCACGCATGGCACCATCGCCCTGTACCGCACTGTCGCCGTGATCGACACCCTTTTCGTGCTGGCGATTCGCAGCCAGCGGGAAGCGGGGTATGTGCGGGGGTAGTGATGGTGACGGGGCGGCAAATAATGCGAACACCTGGCCCCTTAGATTTTCCATTGCTGATGAAAACTGGTGACAAAGTCAAGTGTTGGCGCGTCATTTCAGCCATTTTAATGCTGGAAGCCGCGCCAGTGCTCGTGTTTTGTCATTTGCTATGACCAGATGAAAAGCTTCGTAAAACAATTAACTCTGGCCCCATATCACTGCTACCAAGGTGAAACGCACTTCACCCCCAGCAGCTTTGGCGCTGAAGGTGCATCTTCGGTGTAGAGCTGCGTCACGCCATGCTCGGCGCAAATGGCAATAATCAGCGCATCCCAATACTGCACTTGCTTTTCTGTCGCAAGGTTTAGCGCGGCATTATGCGCGGTGACCGACGACGGCATGGGCGGCATCAATGCCGCCCATGCCTCAATGACTTTTCTGGCGGATGTTCTTGACGCCAGCCGTTTCTTCGTGACGATAGAAAAATATTCACCATACACTTGCGCCGCAATCGGCCAACTTCCCTTCAGCGCGCGCTCAAGCAATCGGCGCGCGGACGCGTGCTTGGCGGACGCTGTTTCATCGGTCGCGTAGACGAGTACATTGGTGTCAATTGAATTCATCGCTGGTAGGCGTCGGCGCGCTTGAATTTGCCGGGATAAGGTTTTCTCAGGCGAAACGACAGCGCCAACTTCAACAATTCATCGCGATCCGCCTGCTGGTTTGAAGCATCAGCGCGCACCAATTTCAACGACGCCCGACCGCGCCGCGTGATGACAACCTCGGCCCCCGCATCGACAAGTGCCGCGTAATGCGTAAAGTTGTGTACGGCCTCGCGCGCCGTGGTGGATAACGTCCGATTGCTCATGTTTACCTCGTCGAAAAGCCGATACGACAAATGTATCACATATTGTGTCACATCAGTACGCCGGTTTGAAATGTGCCGTATGACGGCAGGTTCCCAATTCGCAGCCAATCAAGGGTGTCGGCGTCAGTTGTTTTCAAAACAATTGACGCTGGCCCCTTAAACTGATGCCTTAAACTGATGCAGAAAGATAAATACGCTAGGCGGTGGGGGAAACTTCAGATTAGAAATGGCAGGCCTCGACATTCGCTCCGGCGCGTTCGAGTCTGCCGACCATCACAAACCAATGCCCTTGGTTGCGCCGTACCTCCAGCGAAAAAAACCCCGGCACCACCTATCGTGGCCCGGAGTTTAATGATGGTTATTGTATGTACGGCTGGTCGTTTTACTGACTCAGGCGGCGTCCCAACGAGACCGCGTACGAACCCGGACGAGCCGCCAGTGTGGGATCACCCGATGGGCCAACACCCTTCGGCAACACCAGCGGGTTGAAGGTGATTTTGTCGCAGACGCCACCGGTACCGGCTTCAACTTTATCGATGACCAGACGGCCCGCGGTAACAATTTTGCGGCTCGCGGGTAGTGGCACGGTTGGGTCGTTGACCACGTCACCCTGCTCGGCGAGTTGCACATTGAAATTAAACGCGATGCTGCCGTTGGCGGCGCGCTTGCGCAACTCGTCGGCAAGAAAATCGTCAGGCAATTGTTTGAGCTCGTCTTCTGTCAGACCTTGCTGGCCGCGCGCGGCTTCAAACATCCATTTGCCCATGACCTTCTTTTTTGCCGGTGTGGTGAATTCAAACGCATTGTTGCCCCAATAGTTCACCGCCGCGTAGCTGGCAGGCACAGGGGCTTTGGCCAGCCATTCGATCTGCGGCTTTGAATCTGGGTGGCTGTCGTTGAATGCTTTCACTTTCGCCGGGTCAGCCCGACCAGTGGCCGGGTCAGGGCGGCGGGCGTCCATGAACTTCACAAAGTTGGCCGGCGTATTGACAAAAAATACCGGCGCAGAAATATTAGCGGTTTCCCATGATTCACCGCCCGGGCCGTTGAATTTCAGCGCCAAGCCGCGCACGGTTTTGCCTTTGTCCGGGGCTTTTGGATTGCCACCGCCGACCGAGAAGCGCGCAATGACCGGAATTTCCTGGCCGCTGAAAATGGCCGAGTTGGTCAAGCTGCGGCCATCGGCGGTGCCGACAAAAAATCCAGACGCACAAACCCCTTTGGCACCGGACCGGCGCGCCGCGTGTTTGCCAAAAACGCCTTCGAGGGCGTCAACCAATTGGGCGGGGTCGGGCGTTTGCGCGGCGGTATGTGGCACAAAGCTGATAGAGGTGGCGCCGAGTGCGAGACTGGCGAGAACAAGGGTTTGGTGTTTCATGTGAGCTCCTAAATGACCTGAGTGAGGGGTGTTGCCCGTACTACTAGCGCCGGGTTGCTGCTGCAAGGGCGTAAGTCGAGCCAGGCTGGCTGGCCTTACATTGTAGTACGCAGAAACATGCCATTTGGATTCGTATTGACTACCGACGCCTTACAGGCGTGTGAACAATCGGGGACCACCACGATTATTTCCTCCTCTAAAAGAAACAATCGCGGTCCTTCCCCTGTTACCGCTTTCATGGCGTCTTGGCATCAAACGCAAAGCTGCGAAAGGCGGTGGTGCCGGTACCGC
>JANPNU010000235.1:0-1927 GCA_031427615.1 Burkholderiales bacterium | reverse complement strand
CCTTGAATTGACACGCCAGCACGCCCATACCAATTAAATTGGAACGATGGATGCGCTCAAAACTCTTGGCAATGACGGCTTTGACGCCGAGTAGTTGCGTGCCCTTGGCCGCCCAGTCACGCGACGAGCCGGTGCCGTATTCTTCACCTCCAAATACCACGGTTGGTGTGCCGGCCGCCACGTAGCGCATTGCGGCGTCGTAAATCGACGTCTGCTCACCACCGGGTTGCATGAGGGTCAGGCCCCCTTCGATTCTGGATTTGTCGGCGTTGAGTGGCAGCATCAAGTTTTTGATACGCACGTTGGCAAAGGTGCCACGCATCATCACTTCATGATTGCCACGACGTGCACCATAACTATTAAAGTCCGGCTTGAGCACTTTGTTGTCGATCAAATATTGGCCGGCAGGTGAAGTCACTTTGATCGATCCGGCTGGTGAAATGTGATCGGTCGTTAATGAGTCGCCAAAAATGCCGAGTGCGCGCGCGCCTTTGACATCGTGTGGTGTGCCGGCTTCCATGCCAAAGTCTTCGCCAAAAAACGGCGGCTCAGCGATGTAGGTTGAAGTCGGCCAGGTATAGGCCTGCCCTTCCACGCCCACAATGTCTTGCCAAAGTTGATTGTCGGCACCGAGATTTGAGTACAGCCGCTGGTAGGTGGCCGGATCTTTGGCAAATCGCATGACCGCGGCAACTTCTGCGCTGGTCGGCCAGATGTCTTTCAGGAATACCGGGCCATTGGTGCCCTGACCAAGCGGCTCATTTTCCAAATCCTTGAGGACCGTGCCGGCAATGGCATAGGCCACCACCAATGGCGGTGAGGCGAGGAAGTTGGCGCGGATATTCGGGTGAATACGTGCTTCAAAATTGCGGTTGCCTGACAATACCGCGACCGCCACCAAGTCGTTAGTTTGGATGGATTCGTTGAATGCAGTGGTTAGGTCGCCGGCGTTACCAATACAAGTGGTGCAGCCATAACCGGCCAGATAAAAACCAAGTTTCTCAAGGTACACCAACAGGCCAGCCTTGGTCAGATAGTCGGTGACCACCCGTGAGCCGGGTGCGAGTGAGGTCTTGATGTGCGGCGCGACCTTCAAGCCTTTTTCCACCGCTTTTTTAGCCAACAAACCAGCGGCCAATAACACACCTGGATTGGAGGTGTTGGTGCAAGAAGTGATGGCGGCTATCAGCACGTCACCCGAGCCGAGATCAACCCCGTCTTTGGTCGGAAAACGTTTGGTCAAATCGTCGGCGGATTTTGCAAACCCACTTTCGGCCACCGGTTTGGAAAACAGGGAGGCAAATTGTGATTTCATTTTGCCGAGTTCGATCCGGTCTTGCGGACGTTTCGGTCCGGCAAGAGATGCGCGTACCGAGTCGAGGTCGAATTCAATCGTGGTCGAATAGTTGCAGTCACCTTTCATTGGCACGCCGTACAGCCCCTGCGCTTTGAAGTAGGCGCTGAAGGCATCGAGCTCTTCTGCCGTGCGACCAGTCGACTGGAGATATTCGACGGTGGTGTCGTCAACCGGGAAAAAGCCCATGGTGGCACCATATTCAGGCGCCATATTGGCGATGGTGGCGCGGTCGGGCAGGGCGAGGGACGCGGTGCCTTCCCCAAAAAATTCAACAAACTTGCCCACCACTTTTGCTTTGCGCAGCAGTTCGGTGACGGTCAAAACAAGGTCGGTTGCGGTCACGCCTTCACGCAATTTGCCAGTGAGATTGACGCCCACCACATCCGGTGTCAGAAAATAAACAGGTTGACCCAGCATGCCGGCTTCGGCTTCGATCCCGCCGACGCCCCAACCCACCACACCGATTCCATTAATCATGGTGGTATGTGAGTCGGTTCCATCCATCGCCTCCATTCCCTTTGATTGAAGCCATTGCTTACATGTATCGAACAATAGAAAAGCTGCTTCTTT
>JANPNU010000234.1:0-1988 GCA_031427615.1 Burkholderiales bacterium | reverse complement strand
GTCGCCTTTGTTGAAGCGATGGCGCTGGACCCGACCAACGGCGTCGCGGTAATCAACGCGGCCAATGCCCAGAGCGCACTCCGCAATCACGCGGAAGCCTCTGCGCTTTACGTCAAGGCACAAAGCTTGCGGCTGCCGGACACCGTGAAGGCGGCAGCCCTAGAAAGTCGCATCTTTGGTGGAACCAACGCGGGAGACTGCCCGGCGGCAGAGCAGGCGGTACGTGAGGCGAAGACCTCGCCGTACTACGCTTCCCGTGGCTTTGCCGGTGCCGAGGCGGTCTACATCGCGCAGTGCGAGTTTGAGGAGGCTCGTGCGATAGCCTTGATTGAGAAATACGTTACCCTGCACCCCGATGCAGCCAATCGGATGAATGTGCTCGGTCTTGTTCACGAACGCCGACCAGAGAATCGCTACCTCGATGAGGCGATCAAGATTTTTAAGACGGCGATTGCAAACGACGTTAAGAATGCATTCATTTACAGCAATCTGGCACGTGCTCTCGCTGAAAGAGGCGAGTACGATGAATCGCGGCAGATGTGGGAGCGATACAATCAGATCAGCCTGAAGCCAAGCGCGCTATGGAGTTCAATTGATGGCCATGACGGTTTTGCGTATTACTCGAAAGGTGAATACGCGAAAGCAGATGCTGCCTTTCGTCGCTTTTACACAACGACGCCAATGCGCTCGGAGAGACACTTTCTGACTTTCGCTGGCACGCAAGCGGGCCTGAAGCGCTACGACGAGGCGATAAAAATCTACGTCGACGGGCTCGCGCGCTTGCCGAAGAGTTGCCTGCTGTGGGAGGGCTTTGGAAGCATGTACGCGGCGAAGGGCGACGTTGCGGCCGCATTGGCAACTTTCGACAAAGGCATCGCCGCCATACCCAAGTGCGGGCTGAACTACAACTCAGCCGCGCGTCTGCTGATCAAGCAAAACCGCATCCCGGAAGCCAAACAAAAACTCGACACACTCATCAAAATCGCGCCGAACTCGGATGGGGTAGTGATTGCGAAAGAGATTTTGGCGACGCTGGCGAAATGAGGCGTAGTCATGTTGCGATGCTGCGTCGATCACGCCTCATCAAGGCTTTTTGCCTCCCATAACGAACAGCGCTGCGCCCAGTGCAATGGCACCAATCCCAGCCCATAACGGCACATTGACGGTCTCGCGCTCTTTGACGGTCAACTCAATCGGGCCGAGTTTCACGGCGGTGGTGTCTTTGGTGTAACTGAATCCGCCGTAGGCAATGCCTAGCGCACCGGCAATGATTAACGCCAGCCCTGCCATTTTTAAACTATTCATCGTGCGGACCTTTCGGGCGAGTTTGGGAGTTTGCATTGGCAGCAACGCCATCCGCCTTCCGCGAATGGCGTTGACGCATCTTTCAGATTCGAACATACAAGGAGCAGGCACTTCGGTGCGCTGGCGTACCAATCGATCGGCCAGCTTGCGACGCTTTGCGGCATTTTGTACATCTTGCAACGTTGAAGTCACGAATTCGCGCTTGACGGTAAAATAGGTGTACTTATAAGTCAGTTACGATGATCAAACAACGCACCGTCAAAAACAAAGTCCGCGCCACCGGCGTGGGTGTACATCTCGGCCACCGGGTCGAGATGACCATTCGCCCCGCTCCGCCGGATACCGGTATCGTTTTCTGCCGCACCGACATGCCGGGCGCACCAACGGTGCGTGCGCACGCCTTGAACGTCAACGACACACGCATGTCCACGCGCATTGAGGACGCCAAAACCGGCGCCAATGTTGCCACCGTTGAACATCTGATGTCGGCTTTTGCCGGGTTGGGCATCGACAACGCCTATGTTGATCTGAATGCAGTGGAAGTGCCGATCATGGACGGCAGCGCGGCGCCGTTTGTTTTCCTGATGCAATCAGCCGGCATCGAAGAGCAGGCCAGGCCAAAAAAATACATCCGTATCAAAAAGATGATCGAGTTGCAGGATCGGGATCGACTGGTCAGGCTG
>JANPNU010000233.1:0-1944 GCA_031427615.1 Burkholderiales bacterium | reverse complement strand
GGTCGATTTGCCTGATCCGGACGGTCCGACCAGCCCCACGGCCTCGCCTTGGCGGATCACCAATTCGATGCCATTGAGGATATTGACGGGACCCGCCAGACTCATGAGTGTGAGTTTGACGGCTTCCAGCCGGAGGATCGGGTCAGTGTTCAGCGAGCGCAGCATGCGCAACGGATTACCAACAAATTGCGTGAGAAAGGAAACCCGTTTTTTGAACGGGCGGGGTGACGTCAAGGTGCTTTGGGCACTTTGGCTGATTTTTGCTGGCTTTTTGGCGGGAATCAACGGAATTGAGTCGGCACAGGCCAAACCCATCAAGATTCTGGCGCTGGGTACAAGTCTGACCCAAGGATACAATCTGCCGCCTGGCACGGATTATTGCGCCGTTTTGCAGGCCAAACTGCGCGCTAAAGGCTACGATGTGGTCGTCGTCAACGCTGGCGTGTCGGGCGATACGTCGGCAGGCGGGCTTGCGCGCTTGGACTGGGCTTTGGCCGAACCTGTTGACGGCGCTATCGTCGAGTTGGGCGCAAACGATGCGTTGCGCGGGTTGGATGTTGCTGAAACACGAAAAAATATTGACACGGTTGTGGTGAGCCTGAAAAGACGCGGCATCGTAATTTTGCTAGCCGGAATGAAGTCGCCGCGAAATTTGGGCAAGGAATACGCGGTGGAATTCGATGGGCTTTATCCGGAAATAGCGGCGCAGCACAAAGTGCTGTTTTATCCGTTCTTTCTGGATGGGGTGGCGGCGGATTTAAAACTTAACCAGGCAGACGGCATTCATCCGAATGAAAAAGGCAGCCAAGTAATCGTGCGCCGGATATTGCCCTTTGTTGAAAAACTGATTGGCCAAATCAAGGCAAAACCTGCTAACGCGCCCACACCTTAAATTTCAAAATGACTGGGGATGAACATGGAATATCGTGAGTTGGGGCGCACGGGCGTCAAAGTTTCCGCGTTGTGCCTGGGCACGATGACCTGGGGCGAGCAAAATAGCGAGCGCGACGGTCACGACCAGATGGACTACGCGCTTTCGCAAGGCATCAATTTTTTTGATACGTCAGAGATGTATGCGGTGCCGCCAAAGCCGGCGACGCAAGGCGCTACCGAGAAAATTATCGGCTCGTGGTTCAAAGCGCGCGGCGCACGGGACAAGGTGATTTTGGCAACCAAGGTTGCGGGACGTTCACCCATGACGTGGTTGCGTGCTGATGGCGCGCCAACCGAACAAACGCCCAAGCAGATTGTTGAGGCGGTGGATGCAAGTTTGAAACGGCTGAACACGGACTACATCGATTTGTACCAGCTGCATTGGCCGGACAGGCCGGTGGCGATGTTTGGGGCGACGGGACTTGCCTATAAGCACCTTGAGGGCTCCACAGTGCCGATGGAAGATATTCTGGGCGCGTTGGAAACGCAGGTGAAGGCGGGTAAAATTCGATTCGTTGGTCTTTCGAACGAAACGGCGTGGGGGACGATGGAATTCCTGCGCCATTCGACCGCCAAGACCTTGCCGCGCATGCAATCGATTCAGAATTCGTACAATTTGATCAATCGCATTTTCGAAATTGGTTTGGCGGAAATAACACATCGGGAGCAGGTTGGACTGCTGGCCTATTCGCCGCTGGGCCAAGGCTATCTGACGGGCAAATATCAAAAGGGAGCGTTGCCTGAAAATTCGCGCAAGACTTTGTTCAACCGGCTTCAGCGTTACGAAAGGCCGGAGACGGAACCCGCGATTGACCGTTATCTTGCGATCGCACGAAAGTATGACATCAATCCCGGGCAGTTGGCGCTGCAGTTTGTGACGACGCGGCCATTTGTGACGGCCAATATCATTGGTGCGACGACGATGGAACAATTGAAAACTGACATTGACAGCGTCAATGTTCGTTGGAGCGATGAGCTTGAAAAAGCCATCGACGCGGCGCATCACGCGCA
>JANPNU010000232.1:0-2025 GCA_031427615.1 Burkholderiales bacterium | reverse complement strand
CACGATATTATTTATCATTTTACTTATGATTTTTATTCTTCTTATTCTTACTTACATAATCCATCTCATTTTTCTATTTTGTGTTTGTTTTATTTGTTTTCCTTGTTTTCATTATGTTTTTGTTTTTTCTGTTTTTTATTTTCATTGATTTATTGTTCCTGTTTTCATTGTTTTTGTTTTGTTTGTTTATAGGTGATAGATATCCCGAAGAAGATTCTCATGATGTAGATCTCTCAAAGTAAGCAAAGAATGTTCTTTACACCTTATCATAGATTAGAATATCTGCTCTTTTTTGAAGTTCATTGTATTTTAAACCTGCCTCAACAGCAATTAAGGAGGGAGCATATTTTTTTTCTGTTACCAGATATTGCAAAAAATTCTGACGAACCCACTCTTCTGGAGTCACCGACAGTCAATCCAGAATGCAAACCACCGATCACTTTTTAACCGACGATCAACGCGCCATCCGCGATATGGCGCGCGCATTTGCCCAAAACGAATTGGCCCCCCACGCCGCCCAATGGGAAAACGAACGTTGGATCCCGGACGCGACCGTCGCAATCATGGGCCAACTCGGGTTACTTGGCATGACGGTCGGTGATGAATGGGGCGGCTCTTTTTCAGACTATGTTGCTTATGCACTGGCCATTGAAGAAATCGCCGCCGCAGATGCCTCAACCGCAACATTAATGAGTGTGCACAATTCGGTCGGTTGTGGGCCGGTTAATGCTTGGGGAACGGATGTACAAAAACAAAAATATCTGCGCGATTTGGCGACGGGAAAAACCATCGCCTGTTTTTGCCTGACGGAACCACAGGCCGGCTCCGAAGCCCACAATCTCAAAACCCGCGCTGAATGGGTCAACGGCCAGTGGATCTTGAATGGCACCAAACAATTCATCACCAATGGCAAACGCGCCGGACTGGCGATTGTGTTTGCCGTTACCGATGCGGAACTCGGAAAAAAAGGCCTGTCGTGTTTTTTAGTACCAACCAACACCCCCGGTTTTATGGTTGGGCATCCGGAAAAGAAACTCGGCATACGGGCATCAGACACCTGCGGCATCACCTTTGAAAATTGCGCGATTGCCGAAGACCATTTGCTCGGACCACGCGGCAAGGGGCTGGCCATTGCATTGTCCAATCTTGAAGGTGGCCGTATCGGCATTGCCGCACAAGCACTCGGCATTGCCCGCGCCGCAATGGAAGCCGCACTCGCCTACGCCAAAGAACGCAATCAATTCGGCAAAAAAATTATTGAACACCAATCGATTGCCAATTTACTCGCCGACATGCAAACGCGTATTAACGCCGCGCGCATGTTGATCCTGCATGCCGCCAAAATGCGCGATGCCGGGTTAAATTGTTTGTCCGAAGCCTCGCAGGCGAAATTGTTTGCATCCGAATTGGCCGAGTGGGTGTGCTCAAAAGCAATCCAAATTCATGGTGGCTACGGCTATCTGGAAGATTATCCGGTGGAGCGTTATTACCGTGACGCCCGCATTACCCAAATTTATGAAGGAACGAGCGAGATTCAACGCATGGTCATTGCCCGCGAAATGGCCAAAGACTGACAAGTGCCTGACCACTGCAGATGATGGCATCACTTCATTTTTTCCGTGGCAATAAACCAGAAACAAACAACAAGTTAGGGACACGATGTTTTTGCGAAATATTTTGCTGATATCAGTTTTTCTGGCAGCACAAACCGTGTTGGGCGACGCCATCGCACAGCCTGCACCGCCCAACCGGGACCAGGTTGATCGCCCGGACCCCGCTTATCAGGTGATTGCCGATCCCGCTCTCGCCGACTTCAACCAATTTGTTGAAGCCGAATTAAAAAAGTGGCACGTGCCCGGCATCGCCATCACCGTTGTCAAGGACGGCAAGGTTATTTTGAAGCGCGGTTATGGACTGCGTGATATTGAAAAAAATCTGCCTATGACCGAATTCACGGTGCAGCCGATTGCCTCGGTCACCAAATCGTTTACGGTGGCGTCGCTCGCGTCGTTGGTGCGCGCCGGC
>JANPNU010000231.1:0-5570 GCA_031427615.1 Burkholderiales bacterium | reverse complement strand
CAAAGGGGATGCGGTTGGGGCAACACTTTATTGCGGCCGTGGTGCGGGCGCGGAGGCCACAGCGAGTGCAGTGGTGGCCGATCTGGTCGATGTCACCCGGATGTTGACGTCGGACCCGGAGCAGCGGGTACCACACCTGGCATTTCAGCCGGATCAATTACACGACACGCCGATTTTGCCGATGGGCAAAGTCGAAACGGCCTATTACCTGCGCTTGTCGGTTTATGACAGACCCGGCGTTATGGCGGACGTGACACGAATTCTGGCGGATAGCGCCATCTCGATAGACGCCATGTTGCAAAAGGAAGCCGAGGAGGGTGAAGACGTGGTCGATGTCATTATCCTCACGCATACCTGCGTTGAGGAAAATGCCAATACGGCGATTACCAAAATTGAAAGACTCGCCACCATTGCCAACAAAGTCGTACGGATTCGTTTGGAAGAGTTGAATTGATATGCGTTTGAATCAAGTCACGGTAACTGTTAACGATATCGAGGCGGCGGTTGATTTTTACTGCCGTCTTGGCTTGAAGCTTATCGTACGTAGCGATCACTATGCTCGTTTCATTTGTCCAGAAGTCGACAGCACATTTTCGGTGCATCTTGGTGAGACGTTTTCCCAGCCATCAACCGTTGTATATTTTGAAAACGACGCGCTTGACAAAACAGTTGCGCATCTCAAGCTCGCCGGTATGGTTTTTGACACAGACCCAATTGATTCGTCCTGGCTGTGGCGGGAGGCGAGATTGCATGATCCAAGTGGCAACCAAATTTGTCTATTTCATGCGGGGAATAATCGATTAAATCCACCGTGGCGTTTGGCGGATTCTCACTCATGACGATGCGCTATATCAGTACACGCAGCGCGGTGTCGACTACCGATCGTTCGTTCTGCGAAATTTTGCTCGAAGGTTTGGCGCCGGATGGCGGGCTGTATTTGCCACAATCGTATCCTGCACTGACGGACGACGATTTACAGGCAATGCGTGGCATGTCCTACGCCGAACTTGCGTTTGCGGTCATTTCCCGTTTTGTTGACGACATCCCGGCCGCCGATTTAAAAGAGTTGATCGATAAAACCTATACTGCAGAGGTTTTTGGCACAGCGGAAATCACGCCGCTGGTGACACTTGAGCCGGGCCTGTATTTGTTGCAGTGTTCAAACGGGCCAACACTGGCTTTCAAAGATATCGCCATGCAGTTTCTCGGCCATTTGTTTGAATATGTGTTGGCACGGGAAGGGCGCACCATGAATATTTTGGGTGCCACCTCAGGAGATACCGGTTCGGCGGCTGAATATGCGATGCGTGGCAAAGCGGGGGTGAATGTGTTTATGCTGTCACCGCGCGGCAAAATGTCACCCTTTCAAACGGCGCAGATGTTTTCCCTTCAAGATGCCAATATTCATAACATTGCCATTGACGGTGTGTTTGACGATTGTCAGGATATCGTCAAGGCCGTATCGAATGACCTGGCATTTAAGGCAGCACATAATGTTGGTGCGGTAAATTCGATCAACTGGGGTCGTATTGTTGCGCAGGTGGTGTACTACTTCAAGGCATATTTTGCCGTCACGCGAATGAACGACGAGAAGGTTTCATTTGCGGTTCCATCTGGAAATTTTGGCAACGTATTGGCGGGTCACGTCGCCCGCATGATGGGCCTGCCCGTTGGTCAATTGATTGTTGCGACCAATGAAAACGATGTCTTGCATGAATTTTTCAAAACCGGAAAATATCGCCCGCGCCTGTCTGCCGAGACAAAACAAACCTCCAGCCCGTCGATGGATATTTCAAAGGCATCCAACTTTGAGCGGTTTATTTATGATCTGGTATGGCGCGACCCGGCGATGGTGCGGGAGCTGATGCACAAGGTTGAAAACGATGGCGGTTTTGACCTGTCTTGCATTGAGGAAGTATGGAAACGCCTGCCTGGATTTGGTTTTGTCTCCGGACGCAGCAGTCATGCCGATCGAATCGCCACCATTCAATCCGTTTGGGAAAAATTCCAAATAGAAATTGATACTCATACTGCCGATGGCATCAAAGTGGCACTTGAGAATCGCCAAAGCGATATGCCGATGATCTGCCTTGAAACCGCCTTGCCTATCAAGTTCGAGGCGATCATGATTGAGGCGCTCGGTCGCTCGCCGCAGCGGCCAGTTCAATTTGTCGGGCTGGAAGATTTGCCGCAACGGTTCGAGCTGATGGCGGCAGATACACAAGCGGTCAAGGATTTTATCGCCAGGACTGCAGGCTAGGTACTGGTCGAAAACTACGACGGAAGGTTTCTGGCACCAAACGACGTAAGACCGACTAGTGACCGTGCACGTCCGTGGTAAGGCTCTTGGTCGTAAACAGGTAATCCTTCAATTCGCTTGAGAAGCGTTCATCATTGCGCCGGATCCATTCAAGCACCATGGCGGCATGTTCCTTTTCCTCGTCGCGGTTGTGCTCAAGTATTTTTTTCAATACCGGATCCTTGCAGGCTGCGGCACGCTGGTTGTACCAGTCAACCGCCTCAAGCTCTTCCATGAGTGACACAATCGCGCGGTGCATGTCGCGCACCTCATCACTTAATTCGCTGATTGGTTCGTGGTAGCCGACACTAGTGTAACAACACATAAATAACGATACATACATTATACTATCGCATGTTCACCCCAATATGAGGAGCTGGCTATGCGACAAGCTGAATTGCATCTCACCGATGAGGATCGCGAGTTGATCGAGTCATACCGGTCCAAGGGTTTGCACCATGCGCGAGAAGTCAATCGGGCGCATATTCTTTCGGCACTTGATCGCGGCATTCCGGGAGCGCAAATCATGGCGGTTCTCGGCGTCGGGCGGATGGTCATCTGGCGGACACGAACGGCGTACTTGGAGGGGGGTATCGAATTCGCGCTGCATGATGTCGCGCGCCCCGGCAAACCGCTGGCGTACGGTGCCGATGTCGAAGCACAAGTAGCTGCCTTGGCCTGCTCGGCACCTCCTGCGGGTACAAAGCGCTGGACGCTGGTCTTGCTGGAGCAGGCCGCGCAAGCGCAGGCGGGGATTGGCCCGATCAGCCGCGAGACCGTCCGTCGGCTGCTAAAAAAAACCGCCTCAAGCCGTGGCGCAGATTGATGTGGTGCGTCGGCGAACTGACGGCGAATTACCGGCAGCGGATGTACGATCTGCTCAATCTCTATGCCCGACCGTTCCGGCCGGAAGAGCCGGTGGTGTGCGTCGACGAAAAGAGCAAGCAATTGCTCAAGGATTCCCGTGCGCCGCTGCCTATGCGTCCGGGGCGGGCCGTGCGACAGGACTATGAGTACGAGCGCACCGGCACCTGCAATCTGTTTGTGGCGGTAGAGCCCAAGGGCGGGCGGCGGACGGTCTTGGTCACAGACCGCCGTGCGAAGCCCGACTTTGTAGCTTTCGTCCGCTATCTGCTCGAACAGGTCTATCCCACCGCGCATCGCGTTCATTTGGTCTTGGACAATCTCAATACCTACTTCCGCAAGTGCTTCGACGATGTTCTTGGCATCAAGGCGGCGCGGGCACTCCTGCGTCGCGTGGTGTTTCACTACACGCCTAAACACGCCAGTTGGCTCAACATGGCCGAAATCGAAATCGGCATACTGGATCGCCAGTGCTTAGATCGGCGTCTGCCGGATCGAAACACGCTCGTCGCCGAGGTCGATGCCTGGCAACGGTGCCGCAATGCCGACGAAAAAGGTATAGCCTGGTCGTTCACTCGGCAAGACGCGGACAAGAAAATGGCGCGGCATTATGTATCGTAATTAAGGTGTCGCTATACTAGACATAATCCTAGAAACAGCAGTTGACCGCTGGAAACTGTCTTGAACACCACGTATTCATTGGTGTTTGGTGGATTCAAGACGTTCATCTTTTGGGTGAGAGCGCGACGCCTGCGATGGTACGTTTTTGCGACTCCCTGGCGGTGTTGCTCCTGCTTGCAACGTGGAGGTTGCCGCGTCGCTGTTGCCAAATGAGGCCTAGCCAGAAAGCCGCAAAAACGCACACTCGCAACCGTCCAACTGCCGTTTCTAGGATAATGAGTGCCCCTTTTGTAGCTTTCGAATCAGGCAATGTTGCATTATTCCCAAGTCCTAATAAAAACCAAATAACCGGTGATCAATGCCAACAGTGCGCCGGCAAAAATTGCCAAAAATAAAACCTTGACGATTTGACTGTCGTTGGCGGCAATCATTTTCGCAAATTCAGTTGTTGATGGTGTTGTATGCTTGAGCCCGTCGATCAGGCGCCGCTGGTGAATGCAATAAATGAGGACCGCAGCCATGATGAGGCAAAAGGCGACAAATACGGCGACCAGGCTGACAATTAACACGGTCTATTTTTCTGAAGGCACCCTGGCAGGGGATTCATCAGGCGCTTCCAAACTTTCAATAAGTTTTTCACGAAGTGCACTTGGCACGTTGCCGTCATGCACCTGGTTCAGCCTGCGCTGCAAAAAAGCATCGCGCAAAAATTGGTATTTATCGAGGGCGGCTTCCTCAAGGGTTTTGCTGGCATTCAGAAGTTCGGCACGGATGTTGATGATGTCGAGGCCGAAGGTACTGTTGCGTGTTGGCACATGATCAATCTGCCGGCGGTAGGACAAACGGCCGTCAGGGTAACGGCCCACCGCATCGCGTAATGTTGATGGTCCCATAAACGGCAATACCAAATAAGGGCCGCTGCCAACCCCCCATTTGCCGAGCGTTTGTCCAAAATCCTCTTCGTGTTTGTCCAATCCCATTGGTGAAGCAACATCAAAGAGGCCAAGAATGCCAAGCGTGGAATTGACCAACACACGGCCCAAGTCAGACGCCGCATTGGCGGGCTTGCCTTGTAGTAGATTGTTGACGCCGGTGGCAATATCCGCAACATTGCCAAAGGCGTTTGACACACCCGCACGCACAAATTGTGGTGTGACGGCTTGGTATCCCTTGGCCAATGGTCTCAAGACAATTTGATCCGTCTTGTCATTAAATTGAAACGTTGCACGGTTAAATCCTTCGAATGGATCCGCCGGTACGTTTGTGGTGGATGCACAACCAACTAATAAGCCAAGCGCCGCAAGGACGGCAAAAGTTTTTAACATTGGGGATAAATTAATGAAGTTTAAAACGCAAGGATAGATCCAGCGCGTGGACGTCTTTCGTCAGCGCACCAACAGAAATGCGATGCACGCCGGTTTCCGCGATCGCACGAATAGTATTCAGATTAATGCCGCCAGAGGCTTCGAGTTCGGCTTGGCCATCGGCCAATTTGACTGCCGCGGCAATATCATCGACTTTGAAGTTATCAAGCAGAATTAGTTTGGCACCACAGGCCAACGCTTCTTTTAATTGTTTTTTGGTTTCGACCTCAATTTCAATCATGGTATTGGCTGCGGCCTGATGCTTGACCAGATCAAATGCGGCGTCGAGTGCGGGTTTGATTCCACCTGCGGCGAGGATGTGATTTTCTTTGATCAGAATGCCATCAAACAATCCAAAGCGATGGTTGTGACCACCACCGGCCCGCACCGCATATTTAAGTGCCATGCGCAATCCGGGCAGG